>DAOVMN010000017.1 GCA_030630685.1 Thermoplasmata archaeon
CCGATCGAGGCCTCGGCCATGGAGGGATGGCCTGCCATCAACATGAAGGCTCCAGCAGAGACGGTAATACCGAAGGGCACGAGCAGGTTCACCTGCTTTGTTCCCCAGCTCGTGGAGGTGGTGAAACCAGATCCCGAGAACGCGATTGTTGTGACGTGCGGCCCACCGATAGCGATCAAGTTTATAACTCAGGCATTGGATAGGCTCGGGTGGAGACCCGGCCAGATATATACCACGTTAGAGAACAGGATGAAGTGCGGTATAGGTAAGTGCGGGAGATGTAATATCGGGGATGTGTATGTGTGCAAGCATGGGCCGGTGTTCACGTACGAGCAGGTGAAGGGAATGGTGCCGGAGTTTTGATGTTAAACCACCAAGGCACACAAAGTTTAGGGGACATCCAATGGCAGATAAAAAATCCACAATGGACGCAGAGGTAAGAAAGGCACACGGCTTGATCATGATCGGCAGGGGCAGGTCCAACCACTGGGTGGTCATGGACGGGCCCGAGAGGTTCCAGGGTGCCGGGGCAGGGGCACGCCCCATGGAGCTTCTACTCATAAGCCTGGCCGGATGCACGGGTATGGATGTCATCTCCCTGCTTCATAAAATGCGTGTGAAATATGATGACATGAGGGTCACGGTGGAATCCAAGAGAGAGGAGGAACACCCGAAGGTCTACACAGATATTGTGCTGCATTATCACTTCTACGGGAGGGGCCTTCCGATGGACAAGCTCGAGAAGGCGGTGCGTCTGTCCCAGGAAAGATACTGCCCCATAACAGCCATGCTGAAGGATTCCGTTAAGTTATCCTACGATATCATAGTTCATGAGGACGAGGAAACTGAGGGTTAGGCTAATCCGGTAATAAATTCAATCCCTAACGATATTCTCCTCCTTCTTCAAATCGATAAACTCGTGAAACTTTAATCTCTTCAGGTATTCGACAAGCCTGTCCCTGAGCCCTTCCTTCCCTGGATGGTGTAGTTCGAGACGGACAAGGACCTCCCGAACAGTCCTTTTATCGTCGATGTAGCCCCATATCTCGGAGCCCATCCTGTCCAGCCTCACCACATAATCCTCCGAAGCACCTATGTGAACAAAGAACCAGCTCCAGAACCTGTTTTTGAATCTAAGAACCTTAAAACCTATCTGCCATCCTTCCCGGATATTCTCCTTGGCCCTGACCGGGATGAGGTCAAGGAAGTTGATAGCTTCCATTCCTGTTTCGTCTTCATCGCTTCCTTTTACCTCAGGATTCTTCTTCCTCAGTCTCGTGATCCTCGCCCTCCGATGGATGTAGGATGTTCTTTATGGTTTCATGTAGTGTGGCTTTAAAGGTTGCGAATATCTCACTCACCGACATGCCCTCGAGGAAGTCCCTGAGTGCCACATATCCTAAAAGCAGGGCAATATAGATGAAGAGAAGGAGTCCGGGCCATTCCAATGGCCATTCATGTACCTGGAGATCCAGGTTTCTCCATACCACGATGGCAATCCCGATGCCGGTCAGTGCTTCACCCGCTATCAATCCCGAGGAGAACAGGATACCACGGCTTTCCGCTCCCTTCTTCTCCAGCTCGATGGCCCGAGCTTTCTCCTGCTTGTCGAGTTTCGTGTAATCCCTTTGTATCCTCTGCTCGACGAATCCCTCACTCAGCATCCTGAGGATTCCACCGACCAGTATTGGTATGGCCATGATAATGGGCAGGTAGATTCCGATGGCGACGGCCATGATGGGGATATTCTTTTTGGTAATCTTTGCATAAGCAATTATTCCTATGCAGATCGCCATCCCCAGCCCGACCATCTCCCAATTCATCTTCCCGTCGAAGATGCCCACGACGATTTTCGACATTACAAAAGCCTGGGGCATTGCCAGGTCCACACCGGGTTCGTACACATCGAACAATACATATAACACGAACGGAATAACTACAGCGGCAGCAGCCACACCGATGTACTCTCCGAGCTGCAAAACCTTTGGGGTATTGCCGACGAGCTGTCCTGTTTTGAGGTCCTGCATCACATCCCCGGCAATCGCAGCAGCAGCACAAACCACGGCCGCCACCCCAATGGCTGTTGTTTGCCCTTTATCACCTTCCAGGCCCACGATCAGGAGAAAGATGGACACAAAGAGCAGGGTCGCAATAGTAACGCCGGAGATGGGGTTGCTCGAGCTTCCGATAAGCCCGGCAATGTAGCCTGCTATGGCTGCGAACATGAATGCTGCTACAAGCATAAGGACAGCGGCCAGACCAGACACGGCTATATTATCAGAGAAGTGCAGATAGATGAAGAAGATGGGGACCAGGAAGAATAATGCCACAAGCATGGCCTTTTTCTGGGATATGTCCCTTTCTGTTCGGATCAACGACTCAATATCCTCCTCCATTCCGGTAAAGGGATTGGCATTCTTGAGGCCGGTGAAAAGGGCCTCCTTCATGGTGAAGAGCGTGTAGGCACTGGCCACGACCATGGCACCAACACCCACATACATGAGAAAATTCAACCAGAGATAACGAAATCCACCCGCACCATCCGCTACCCAGCCGTCACCATAGATGCCCGCTTCCCCTAACAGCCCCAGGATGGGAAGGATGATCACCCAGCCGATGATCCCGCCAATAACCATGAGTTTGGCGATACGTATACCAATAATGTACCCAACACCCACGAGCGCGGCCGAGAGCTCACCGCCTCCGAAGAATCTAATATCCCCTTCCCCTAAAACCTTTTCATAGGCCGCAGGCCAGAGGTGAAGGCCTTTTTCTGAGCGAGTGGTCTGCCAGAGCATTGAAAGACCAAGGGCTGAAAAGACGTATGTGGCTCCACTTCCTCCCTCCTCTCCTGCAATGAGTACCTCTGTACAGGCAACCCCCTCGGGGAAGGGAAGATCGATCTCATGGATCAGGATGCGGCGTAACGGGATGGTGAACGTTACACCAAGCAGACCGCCAACGAATGCGATTCCCATGGTGGGAAGGATCTCTATATCGCTCCAGGAACCAATGATCAATAGAGCTGGAATCGTAAAGATGATACCTGCGGCAAGGGATTCCCCGGCTGAAGCCATGGTCTTGGAAAGATTTACCTCAAGGATGGTGGCATCTTTGGTTAACCCGGACTTGCTCAACATCTTGAAGACCGCTAATGACATCACTGCAGCCGGGATGGCTGCAGATACGGTCATACCAACATACAGTCCGAGATAGGCATTGGCCGCAGCCATGATTACTGAAAGAACAATCCCTAAAAGCACGGCCTTAAAGGTAAATTCAGCGATCTCTTTTTCCGCGGGTATATAAGGTACAAAATCTTTATCTGTCATCTGGAAACCTCGTTCTTGGCCCGATGTAGTCAATGTGCTGATCGATCGGATCGGCTATGTGGCCGGATTTTTACCCAATATATATGCTTTTCATCAGGATGAAGTATTGTGAATTTCAGTGGCCTTTCAAGGATTCGGGTGAGATTTCCATTTCAAAAAACCTCCCTCGCTATCAACCCCGATCCTCCACAATGGTCATGGGGACCTCGATTTCCTCTGCCGTGACATTCATCTTGCCCTTGATGTACTCCTTTGCCGGGACTATCCCCTTGAGCAATGCGATGAGGCCAAAGAAAAGGAGTACGAACATCAGCTTGCCATATATTGTGGAATGCTCGATGCTGTCCCTCATAGCAGGTGAAATAAAGTATGAGAAGAGATCATCCAGATGTGTTGAGAACATGGCCATCAGGTAGGTGGCAATGATGATCCCGATGAAGAATACGATGTAGAGGTTGATGGTTTTTCCAAGCAAACTCGTAAAGGTTGTTTCCCCGGTCCTGTGATCGTACCTGCTCGTCCTTCTCCAGTCCCGTGCGAATCTCGAAACCGCAAAGGAGAGTTCCACATAGGCCAGATATGCAATGGAGAAGAGGGTGATCCTGCTCTCCTCCCTGAACAATTCCACGAGGTCGTTTGATTCTATGGCAAATGAGTCAAAGGAAAGGAAAATCTGAAGGAATATGAGAGCCGTGGAGAGTGATATTGGACCGGTCTGTCCTGTGAGGAGCCCGAATACCCCGAATATGACAGCAGAGGAGAATACCAGGAGAAAGAAGAAATAAACGGATGGGACCATCACATACTCCGCAAAAAGTTCCAGATTATTGAAATTTAGATATTTGATATCGAACAAAGGAACGATGATGAAGAAGAAGGTAATGACCCCGATGGATGCGGCAATGATCTGTATCAAATACATGGATAGCTTGGTCTTCTTCTGCAGATTCATGTCCTTGATATATGCGGCAAGCCCCCCGATTGCCGTACCGCAGAATATGGCCAGGAGTGATGCGCCCAAGGGAGTGCCCCAGACAAGGAAATCTTCAAACCCAGACACCTCTCCAAGGATACTATTTTCCGGGGGATTGATATAGAAATTTACAGTGATCGTGATGAAAAGGGCGATCATGGCTGTGATCTGCAGCACGAATATATTCGTATTCGAGAAAGGAAGTTTCCTTGGGCGGTATCTTCTTATCGAGAGAAAGAGGGAACGCTCCTCCTTGCCCTTCAGGTACTCCACGGGCCTTACCTCGACCTCTCTCAACGGCTCGAGATCCTTCCGTGTAGGCTCTCGCACCACAGGCTCTTCCATCCCCAAGGGAACGAAATCCATCTTAGGGATCTCCCCGGCACCTGGAATGGGCTCGGGTTCTACAGACTTGAACTTGAACTCCTCCTCATCCCTTCCGATCCCGGAATCCTCGATCTCCTCGAGGACATCCTTGGTCTTCTTCTCGTTCAGATCACCGCCCCCTCTCCTGCAATGGCGGATACGAGAGGCGTCACCGGCCTCCAGTCGATCACCCTCGCCCCAAGGTATCTGAGATCAGAGATCAGGCTGTTTCTATGCATCGCGTTGATCCTGCCGTCAAGTGGGGAAACCCTCCCAAGGAACATCGGAAGATTCGGGGAGAGTACTACCACCTCAAAGCCGTGGGCAACAAGTTCCCTGATGCTGTCCACCACGGTGCTGTCTTTGTACAAAGGAGTGAATATGATAACAGGCGAGTGAGGGGTAAAGCTGGGCACTAAAAGCTCCTGCACCGCCTTCATGGGAATGTCCCCTCCGGGCTTCAATGCAGCCAATGAGTTCAGGATATTATTGAACTGTCTCTCTCCGTTCTCGGGCTGCAGGATGCTAATCCTCTCTCCGAATATCATGAGACCCACTCTGTCCTTGCGTTTTAAAAAGAAGGCCGCCATGGATGCCGCTGCCCTGGACTCATAGTCTATGGGATTCTCCGAGGCATTCTTCAATGCGGTCTTCAATCTGGCATCCACGATGAGCATGATATCGTTTATGTCCTCCCGCTCGTATTCGTTCACCATCAGCTTCGAGGTGCGGCTAAAGGCCTTCCAGTTAATGCTCTTGAACGGATCCCCTGGAAAGTATTGCCGGATGCTGTAGAATTCGTTACCAAAACCGATCTGCCGCTTTGTAACAGCCCCCTGAAAGAGCTTTGGGAAACTGGCCTTGAGCCTGAAGTCTTCTATCTCTGTGATCCCCGGGAGAACGATTGCGGTGGTATAGAGCTCGAGGATCCTGTCATAATAGAGCATAAAGGAATGGGAATAATGGCGGAACTTGATTTCATTGAATGAATACACCCCGCGCCTCGGGCATTTGACCGTATATCTCACCGCCTTCTCCTCCCCTTTTTTCAGTGCCATGAAGAAGTGGTTGCTTCCTTTGAGGACAATGAACTCCTTTGGTATCACATCAAAGACCTCGAGATAGGAGATGCCGAACCCGGAATTCCGTATCTTCAGTTCGACCTCGATTATCTCATCCTCGAATAACCTGGTCTTATCGAGGTTCCTCTCCACCTTCAACACGAATCTCTTTCTTGTGAGGAGGATGTTGACCACGACATAGGAAAGGAATATGGTGCCCAGGTTTAAAAAAAGGTAGTTCTTGAGGTAAAGACTGAGCAGGACGGAACCCAGCCCCGTTATGACGAGCATCACCCCTTTTTTGGTCCACATTCCCTTTCCCTCCCTGGGAGATTCAGAGTGGTTGTTGCTGGATCATGGTCTCTGCCGAGGTGGGCACAGGAACGTTTGTTAAAACCTCGGCAAGGATATCCTCGGGTCTGATACCACGTATCCTGGGTTCCGGTTTAAGGATAAGCCTGTGCTTGAGTGCCGGGATCACCACATGCTTGATATCGTCCGGGGTGACATAGTTTCGCCCCGAAAGCACTGCAACACCCCTGGAGAGCTTGAAGATTGCCTGGCTTCCTCTCGGGCTGGAACCGACCTGCACCCTTGGGTCCTGTCTGGTCATCTGCACAATCGCCACAATATACTGGATTATTCTGGTGTCAACATAGACCTCTTCCATGGCCTTCTGCATCTCCACCACAGTCCTCGTATCTGTAACCGTCTCCACAGGCACATCGTCCTCTTTCCTCTGGTATCTGTTTATCAGGATCTGACGCTCGACCTCCTCGTCCGGGTAGCCAACACTGAGCTTCATGATGAACCTGTCCAACTGTGCCTCGGGTAGTGGATAGGTGCCCTCGTATTCAATGGGGTTCTGTGTTGCAAAAACGACGAAGGGCTTCGAGATCGTGATGGTGTTTCCTTCGATGGTCACCTGTCTCTCCTGCATTGCTTCGAGAAGGGCGGCCTGGGTCTTGGGCGGGGCGCGATTGATCTCGTCGGCTAACAGGATGTTGGTAAAGATGGGGCCGGAATGGAGCTCGAAACTTACATCCTTGGGATTGAATACATAGGTCCCAGTGATATCCGATGGAAGGAGGTCCGGGGTGAACTGTATCCTTTTATAATTGCACCCTAACGCCCCGGCAAAGGTTTTTGCTATCAGTGTCTTAGCAAGGCCCGGGTAATCCTCGAACAGGATGTTCCCGTTCGCAAGGATAGAGACCATTACCATTTCTAATACATAGCGTTTCCCGAGTACGGTGTTGGAAACCTCGGTGATCAGTTTGTAGGAAAGAGCCGAGGCCTCTTCGATGGTCATGTTTTCCTCATTCATGTTACACTCTCCGGTTTGGGGTCTTCATTTCTATGTATGCTTTTTTAGCGTTTCGATTCCGTTATTCGGTTTATCGGTAGGCCCCCTCTTTGGGAGGGAATACCGCATCTATCCTCATAATAATGGCATTAAGCCTGACAGGTATGTTGTATCGCAATGGATGCAACACGAAATCCACGAGTTCTGCGTCCTTGATGAGGGCTTGAAGGTCCCTCTTGACCGTAAGATTGTATTCGCTCTTTGTGGAGGGTTCGTAGGCATATGCAAAGGAGGAATCAGGAAAATATAGGTTGTAGTATGCCTTGAGTCTGGTCAATAAGATGTTCTTCACATCCGCCACCCGGTCGGGGGCCTGCTCCACGAACGCATCCTTGTAGGTGAGGTCGAACTTGTGCCTGAATCTCTTCGGGGGTTTGGTCATGGCATAGATCAATCCGAATAGATTGAGAAAACCAAGGGCAATTATGAGTGCCAGGAGCTGATTTGTTTCGAGGAGCATGTAGATGTAGATGTTCTCTAGGGTGTAGACCAAGTTTTCGATGGGTGTGGACTGAATGTGCCTGCTCTCGTCGAATATAACGGTTCCCTGGTGTCCCAGAAGGCGTCTCACCAGTGCAAGAGAAAAGGCCGTATTATCATATCTATCCCACATGTCATTGATGCAGAAGCTCGAATCAGAGATAAAGACCATGCTTCCCGCTTCGCCCCTGGATTCAACGAACACCCCTACGGGAAGCTCCCCGTATGTGTCCTGATCCCCGATCGAGTCTATCTTCCCATTATCATTCGTATCCTCGTAACTTTCCTTGGAGGTATTCATGAAGGTTTCAGGCTCTTTGAACAGGGGGCTGACAAGGCCAAGGGTCTTTAATGTGGTGGGATCGTTCAAAAGGACCGTGTAATCATTCCAGCCCACACGGGCATTGACCCGGATGAAGGAGAGGTTGAACTCATAGTCCCTGCTCCATACCCTGTGGCCTGTGAAGCGCACGCCCATCTCCTCTGAGAGCGAATTGGCATCCCCGTAATCGTCAGCGATAAGCACCCTTCCCCCGCGGTTTACGAAATCCTCGATTGCATCCACCTGAAGCGGGTCGTAGCCTTTCTCGATACCCACACAGATGTAGAGAGAATGACCGGGATGCTCCACCTCACGGAGGATCAGGGGATTGGATATGATGGTGGAGATATCGTATTTCCCCTTCTCCAGTTCCTTTCTGAATTTAGACAGGCCGTCCCATCCGTCCGAATATATGGACAGATGTGAGGATCTTTCAGAGGAGATTTCATCTGCTGCCGAGAACAGGAAGGGATAGAAGAGGTTGGTTAGAACTATAAGGATCAGGATCAAAGAAAGTACAGCGCCTGTCTTTCGTTTCATTTTTCTTTCCTCCCTTGAACTCCAAGGCCCGCAAGCTCCCGTTCAACATTCCTCAGGCTCTGGACAGCCTCCTCTTTATGGACCTCTTCCGCCATGGTCTCCCCGTAATCGGCGAACTCGAAAATGGAGGTGAGATTCCCGATCCCTTCCTCCGAAAGCCTGAGGTTGGACTTGGCCGCCTCCTTGAACTCGCCGACAGTCTCATAATGCCTTCTGAAGAGGTTGAATCTCCTGAGGTGCCTGCACATGAGGTTGTAGGCAATAATGATGACCGATTTGGGGTCTCCCCCGGCATCGAGCCGCAGGGCGGTATCGTGTACCAGACTCATGAAGTAGTTGATCTGTTTCCTTCTCCAGAGATAGAATCCGACCACACCGAGAATAGTGTACAGGACAAAGGCCCTTGTGCCGAGGAGATCCGAAATCGTTAGAATAGGCTCTTTCTCCTTCTCGAACTTTATGGTCTTTTCATCGTATGCGGGATAGTATCTAAAGGTCCCGGCAAAGCTGGCCGTAAGTTTTATAGAATGATTGGTATCCATTATCCCGTGGAATTTCCTCTCCCCGTCTGCTCCGGTAATAACCGTCATCTCGTCCCCGTTCATCATGAGGGAGATAACGGCACCCTCCACAGGATCCCCGTTCCAGAGGGTGAAATGGACAGAGCCTTCGAATCTCTCTCCGTATTCCAGGGAGTGGGGCAGGTGAAGAGTAAGAACCGTATATCCCTTGATATATATCGAGAGATTCCTTGAGGAGTGGAAGTAGTGTTCGTTGGTTAAGTATGTGAAGGTGTAGTCTTCCGGACCCATTCTATGGATGGCATCACTGGTATATCGAATCATACCCGAGGCAAACAAGACATCGATAGGGGTGCCCTCCCTTGCAGCATTAATCATACCTGTTTTCACCGGCCTATGATAGCAGTCCATTACACTGCCGTTGAGGTATAGAATGCCGTTGGCCTGTTCTTGGTTGAGCACAAAATGTGTGGGCTGAATAACGTTTATGGTGATTTTCCTTGGATTCGGATAGAGCTCGAAGTATTTGTCTCTTTTCTCATCCGTGATCATTAGGTAGTGTTCTTCCTGAGGGATCAGGGAACCGGGCACATGGAATTCGGTCTCGTAATCTGTGCCCTTGAGCCATTTATTACTGCCTTTGAAGGATATCCTGAAGGATATGCCCGTGTCCGGTTCTCTACCGAGGTCCGAGGTGACCCTCATTGTAAAGTTAAAGTTCTTGCCTGCAAGCACGGGGTTCTCCAGATCCAACTCCAAAGGGATCTCGTTCGTTATTGGTGAGGTAATAGAATAATCTATGATCAGGTAGGAGAACAGGATGAAGGTGGCGGAGTTGTGGGAGCTTTTGTAGTAGCCTATTGGCTGGAACACCGCCGTGACATCGTATTCTTCCACCTCATGATAGCGATAGGTCATTCGGAATCCGTTCTCTCCCACGGGAAGGTCGGATTGTATGAGAGTACCCTCAAAATATATCTCCACAAAGCCCTGAACATTCCCTTCAAGGTTGTCCTTCACCTTCCCGCTGATGTTGACGGCAGACCAGAGAGAGCGCTTCCCTTGGATCTCGATATGCGTGGGTACATAAACCTTGATTGTGTCCATATAGGTGTACGAAAGGAAGGAATCGTTGCCATCATAGGTGCAGTTCAAGTTATGCGGACCGGGCCGGGCATCATCCGGGACCGGATAATTCAACCAAAACTTGCCCATGGAATTTGTGGAAAGATCGAATATCTCCTCCCCGATTCCCAGGGTAATATCTGCATCCGGGATCGGGTTATCGGCAGCGTCCGATAGGTTGCCCCACAGGTGAACGCTTTCTCCGCGTATCGCCTCCGGGATTATCATCCGGATTACGGTGGCACGCCGCAGATGAACTGCAAAAGAAAGAGGAGAGGGGAGATAATAGCTCGATGGGTAGGGGTTGGAGTTGTTTATGTAAAGGGTGTAATCTCCCGGGACAAGGACCGCGGGGAGGTCCCAGGTGGTATGGAATACGCCGGAATTGGCAAGATCGCTCCATGAAGTCCCCCCTTTGGGTGAGATAAGGGTAAAATGCAGCCCTGTTGTCACGCCTGCGCCCCGATCATCCCTCACGTCACCGGAAAGCACGAATCTATCGCCTGCCACAGGCTCGTTCATGTCCCCTATGGTGATATTCAGGTAAGAGACAACCTTGATACCTATGAATTTCTCGGATGGAAGATAGTATTCGTGACCCTGGAAGTCTGCGGTGAGGAGATGGTAGCCAAGCCGGATGGGGTTGGTGTATTGTATGCAGAACGCCCCGTTCTCAACCGTGGTTGTGTTCAGGTGCTCGCTATTGAAATGAAGGGAGAGGTTCAGGCCCTCAAGAGGGGCCCCAAGGTCGTTGAGAAGCCTTCCTTCCAGGTAAAGGGCATCCCTGAGGGCATAGGAAAGCTCAAACAACTCGAGGGTGGTGGTGGCAAAGATCCCAGTGGTGTATGTGCGGTTGGAGGCGGTGTAGAAATCAGTACCGTTGAACCGGACCCTCACCTCCGCCTGGCCGAGCGTGAGGTTGTCCGCAAGGGAAATATGGACAAGGAAATGCCCTGATAAGTCTGTTGTAGTATAACCCAGGTACTCTCCCCTCAGGTAGATGTCCATCTGATGGCCCGGGATGCCGTTACCAAGTTCGTCCCTTAGATTCCCTTCGAATCTGTTAGGATTGCCGCGGGTGAGATTCCAGGGTATGACCGTGAGATTGGTGCAATGATAGATGGTGATGATCCTTTGATCAAAGGAGGCTTCGTAGTTGTTTATCCCATTGAAGGATACCATCAGCTCGAATTCCCCGCTCGACTGCGTGAGGGGCACGGTGTGATTCCAGGTGAAAGAGCCGTTATCTAGAATGGGGTTGTACGTCTCATCGAGAAAGCTGATCAGGATCGGGAACTCCATGGGATGGCCCATATCGTCCACAAAGGTCCCTGAAAGCGTGAGGTCGGTGCCGGCAAGCACGGGATTGGAGGCATGGGAAATATTTACTGTGGCCCGAGCGTGAACATCATAGTTCAGTATCTCGGAGGTCCCCCTGTAGTAATCAGCCTCCCTGAACACCACCTTCAGATCGAGGGGGCCAGGGAAGTAATCCGGGGCAAGGTGGTAGCCCAGGGTGAATCCGGAGGCGTCCGTGGTGGTCTGATTCACCAGGTTGTCGTTTTCATAGAGATAGATGTTCATGCCTTGAACGTTCTGGCTGTTATCGTCCCTGAGACTTCCCTGGATGGTAATGGTGATATTCCGGTAAACCACTCCTTCGGTTGGGCTGGGATCGAGATTAAGGGAGGTGTAGCTGAACACACTATACTCCACTACACCCTGGGAGGGACTGAACATCCCGCTTCCGTTGTATAATGCCTTAACCTCGACAGGTCCAGGAAAATGCCGGGTGTTGTACATATATGAGAAATCCCCGTTTCCCTCGACAGTGAGTGTGGTCAGGTATTCCCCGTCCCAGTAGAGAGCAATATTTCCTGGAACAGCAATGCCGGATCCGGAATAAAGGGTGCCGTTGATGAGGAAATTGTCCCCGATGTTGACAGAGCGGGGATGAAGGTAGATGTAGGTGGTGATCTTGTTGACCCTGAGGTCAAGATTTCGTGAGGCAGAGGGAAGGCTCTCTCCATCATTCGGAACAAAGGCCACATAGAGGGTGTAGTTCCCTCGGTTCAGGGTTACCGGGACAGTGAGGGAGACATTGAGGTCCTTTCCATCCGGATCCGTGTGATTGGATAGGGTGTCGTTCAGGAGCCCGATGCCGTGAAGCACGATCACGAGCCTGCCTCTATTGGAGACGTTGGCCCCTGTTCCGTCCGTCACCCTTCCCTTGACCGTAATAACGTCTCCCGCATCCTGTTCCTCCGGTTCGACCGAGGAGTTGAGGAGCACCCTAATTGTTTTAACCTCGACACTTTGGTTGAAATACCCTTCCAACAGGTAATCGTGTCCCTGAAATCTAAGGCCGAGGTTGTGCTCATTAGGTGTTTCGGCATCCGGTATGTGGTGGCTAAGGTTGTATTCTCCCTGGTCCGTTGTAGTGAAGGTGTCCTTCTGCGTCCCGTCCCAGTTAAGGCTCAGGCCCTCGTCGGGAAGAACGATTCCATCCGCCCTCGTGAGGAAACCCGCACAATAAATAGGGACACCCTGTCCTATCGAGGTTGGAACACAGGAATGGAACAGCACACTGGAATAGAGCTCGAAGGACCTGTTCACGGAGAGATTGGAGGAATAGCCATTGTATCCGATGCTTTCAAGCCTTAGGGTGTTCGGACCAAGCCCGATGTCCATGAGCCGCAGATCCATCGAGATATTCCCATAGGAATCCGAGGAGCCGCTTCCCACCTGTGTCGAATTCGCATAAATGGTATAGGGGTGATAGGAAAGAGGGGTATTGTTCAGGGTGGTGATGTTGCCGGTGATGGTGAAGGGTAGACCAATGTAAAGCTCTGATGGTATCGGGTCGAGATGGATGACCGTCTCGTTATCCCCGGGAGGATTGGGTGGGCGCGGCTCGCCTGGATTAGTAGAGCCGGTGCCACCGAGATCGATCCTGTGCCAGTTCGATGTGGAAAATGGCCCGTCGGGGATGTAGACCTCCACAAAGGCGTGGGCCTCGTTTGCTATGTAACGGGTGGGAACGCCAAGGGCATTGGCCGTGACAAAGAAGGCGAAGGATCTATGGCGACATGCACCGATCTTGTTTATTGCTATGGCCTGATAGATATCCTGACCGCCCGTCGGATCCGGTACATCGCCATTCCCTTCTGAAAAA
>DAOVMN010000357.1 GCA_030630685.1 Thermoplasmata archaeon
ATGGTGCCGGGATTATTGCGGGGACTCTAATTATCTTTTATAGGTAAATCCTTTGCTGCACGGTACAACGCATTCCTTTTCTCGCCTGAACTGATTACCTGCCCTCTTTCCACGAGCCTCTGGATGTTGTAGCTCACAGATGGTTGTTTCAGGGCACATTTTTCCTCTATCTCCCTCATGCTTGAAGGCCCATTTTCTTTCAGGTGATCCATGATCCGGGTTTGGATCGGAGAGACAGGGAGTTCTGCCATTCTATTATCGGGACGAAAGCCCGAATCTTTCGGATAGAAGATCTTTCTTCCTAATTCCTTCCTTGAACGGATAAATCCCTCTCTTTCCAAAATATTGAGGTGGTGCACCAGGGTGCCGTTCCCCATGGGCAGTGCTCTGAGGAGGCTGGAGTAGTTTGCCCCGGGATTCTGTACGAGGTAGGTGTAGATGTCCAGGCGGTTCGACTGGTTCAGGAGTTCATCCCTTTCGAGCTTGGTGTAGAGGGGGGTGGTGAAAATGGAATAGAATGCAAACCTGAAGTTCTCCCGAAGGAAGGCAAGGCCGAAGAGGGTGATGCTCCCGCCGACAACTATAACAGTGGGGATGAGAAGGGAGGTTTCGTCATTATCTGTGCCCTCACCTGAGGATTTGTTCACTGTTCCGTTTTCATTGAGACAGGGCCGGAACTTGACATAATCGGTGATGTTGTCACCTGTGCCGTTTGGGTTCTTTTCGGGATGGTAAGGGCCCGAATTTGAGCCCCAGTAGTTGTAATCGGCATTTATATAGTAACCGTCGTTGCCAGTTGCGTTTATGCCGTATTTTGTGTTGTTGAAGAAAGAATTAGTGTGTACCTCGTTTTCTTCAGACTCTCCCACAAAGCGGATACCTATATCATTTTCCGAGATGGTGTTGTTGAAGAAGAGATTATTGCAGGAATGTGATACAGAGATACCGTAGAAGGGATGATGGGTGATGAGATTGTTTTCGATGGTGTTGTAGTTGCTGTCTTCTACAACATCAATCCCCACCAATTTATTATCCGAGCATGTACCGTTTGCGATATGGTTGTAGGAACTTTCGAGATCAAGATATATCCCATACCAATCATTGTATGAGCACGTGTTTGCCTCAAGAAGGTTGTTATTGGCCGAGTGCCCAAACCATATGCCGATGCGGTTGGATGAACAGTTGTTGGAGGTGAGGATGTTATCACTGGCTTTCCTGAGGGCTATTCCCCTGTCCCGGTTCTCAAGGCATGTATTGTTTATGAGAGTATTGTTGCCTGCCTGATAGTAGAGGAGAATCCCGTGTTCATTGTTGGAGCAGATGGTGTCTGAGATAGTGTTGTGACTTGAGTCTACCCTAATCCCGGCATCTCGCCATTCACCGCTTCCGCTTTCCTGTATGGTAAACCCGGTCACGTTAGACCAGTTTGAGGAAACAAGCACCACAATGCCTTCCCCTCCACCATCTATCACAGTCTCTTCACTCCCATTCCCGATCAAACTCACACTTTTATTCACCACCACATTCTCATAATACGTCCCCTCCCAAACTCTGATTGTATCCCCATCCTCACTTGCGTTGATGGCATCCTGAATCTTTGTGTATTCCCCTCCCCCGTCATCGTCCACCGTAATGGTTCCGGCCTCCGCCCCCTGAAAAAGGAAGAGCACCATGATCCCAAGGAAGGCAACACCCAGGATCAGTAATACGGTTTTCACTGAATTATTTCTGCAATTACTTTTCCTCATAAAACCAATAGCAATCATTGACACCATCATTAACTCAGCTCATATAAATAAAGATTGGAAAACGATTTAATATAACTCTCTCAGAAGAACTGTTGTCCCCAGTTACACTTTAACTTCCGACCCGGAGATTTCCAGGCAGCCCCCGGACCCGGCCTTTATCTAATCCTTTAGCGTTTGTTCAAGTTCATCATTTTTTTCCAAAATCTCCTCCTTATCACTTATCCATTCATCCAGCGTCGTTTGCACATAATCCCCCTTCTCGAATCCTGATACCCGAACCCCAAGCAGGCGGACCTTTTTCTGCGGCGGGGAGAACTCACGCCAGAGGATTTCCACATTTCCAAGGATCGACTCCAGGGAATTAACCGCCACAGCTAAACTTCTCTCCCTCGTAAGAGTGGTGAAATCCGAGAACCTCACCTTGATCCCGACTGTCCGGAAAAAGACTTTGTGCCTCAGTGCTCTCTGGTGCACCTGCTTTGTCATCGCCCTCAGTTTTCTCACGATGGCCTCCTCGTCATCCGTATCCTCCATGAACGTGCGTTCCGTGCTGATGGATTCCATCCCCTCCCGCGGTTTAACTGGTCTGTTGTCGATGCCCATGGCGATATACTTGAATCCCACGGCAAAGTCCCCGATATTCTCCCGCAGGAAATCCTCGTTTGCCCGGGCTAATTGTCCAATTGTCCTGATCCCGTACTTCTCATAGAGAGCCCGGGTCTTCTTCCCGATACCGCTGATCTTCCCTACCGGCAGGGATGAAAGGAACTCCGCTTCCTGTCCGGGCGGAACCTCGGTTATTCCGTTCGGCTTCTCCAGGTCGGATGCGATCTTTGCCGCGGATTTGTTGGATGCGATACCGATCGAACAGGTCAATCTCTCAGAGCGGGAAACCTCCCTTTTTATAGCGATGGCAAGTTTCCGCGGGGTACCAAACTCCTCCACCCGTTCGGTCACATCGAGATATGCCTCGTCTATGGAGACCGGCTGGAAGCTGTCAGCAAAGGATGACAGGATTGCCATGATGTTCTCTGATGCTGTCTTGTATTTTGAAAAATCCGGCCTTAAAAACACCGCATTCGGGCAGAGGCGGTAGGCCTTTGAGATGGGCATGGCACTGTGCACACCATACTTCCTGGCAATGTAGCAGCAGGTGGAAACCACACCCCGGCCTTTACCTCCCTTCGGGTCGGCCCCGATGATCACCGGTTTATCCCTCAGCTCGGGACGG
>DAOVMN010000423.1 GCA_030630685.1 Thermoplasmata archaeon
AACGCAGAGGGGAAAAAAGTGAGGTTCTCTGCGGGCTCCGCGCTCTCTGCGGTGAATTCTTTTGAGTAAGCAAATCACTCGGTATCACTCGCATTCCAAGAATCTCCTACGAAGCCCTGAACCATTAACATTAAATGAAAGCTTCATTATGGCCCGGTGTCCCGGAGGTCCAAATGAATGCCACTCTACGACCTGCTCTCGAACACCGCACGAACGCATCCCGACAAGCTGGCATCGATATGCGGGGATAACCGATACAACTATACCCAGTTCAAAAATAGAGTGGACAGGCTCGCCAAGGGACTGGGAGATATCGGTATCAACAAGACAGATAAGATCGCCATGATTCACAGAAACTGCCATATTTTTCTGGAGGCTTACTTTGCATCGGCAAAACTCGGGGCAGTCCTCGTGCCCATAAATTATCGACTGGCTCCGGACGATTTTGTGTACATTCTCAACCATTCACTGGCCAGGCTCCTGATCGCACAATCCGACCTCATAAAGTGGATTTACCAGAGGGGGAAGGAAGTACCACTGCTGGAAAATATTATCTTGACCAGTGCGAAGGGCATCGAGAGAAGGGGTGGGGGAGGTCAATATGTGGAGGGAGATACACCTGGTGTGGGTCCCCTGGAATACGAAAGATTATTGGATTCCGCAGCATTGGAAAAAGAGCGTCCTCGTAAGGTTAGCGTCCAGGACATTGCCCAGATTTACTACACCAGCGGCACAACCGGGAGGCCGAAAGGGGTGATCCTGACCCATGAGAACAACCTGGTACATGCCGAGGGAACGATCAAGGAGCTGGCACTTACCGATAAGGACAGATGGCTTCATGTATCCCCCATGTTCCATCTGGCCGATGCCTGGGCGGTGTGGTCTATAACCAGGGTAGGTGGCACACACGTGATCATACCCGGATTCGAACAGGAATTAGTCCTGGAGGCTATCGAGAAACATAAGGTGACCTTGAGCAACTTCATCCCTACCATGCTCAATATACTGGTGAACTTCCCGGGTGTAATGGATCATAATTTCGACTCCCTGAGATTGATCATGAGCGGGGGAGCACCAATTGCGAAAGAGGTCGTCAGGAAGGTCATGGATGTCTTTGGCTGCGACTATATTCAGACCTATGGATTGACAGAGACCAGCCCGTTCCTGACCATGTCCATACTGAAGGATCGGATGAAGGACCTTCCATTCGAGGAGAGACTGAGATACATGGTCACAACTGGCAGACCATTTTACAATGTAAAACTCAAAGTGGTGAAGGAGGGGGAAGTGGAAGATGAGGGTGGGACAAAGGAAGAAAGGGTAGTGAAGGAGAAAGAGGGGGTAAGAGAAAAGGTGAGGGTGAAAGAGAAGGGAGGGGTAGGGGAGGGAGGGGTAGGGGGGAGAGGGGTAAAGGAAAGGGGGGTGGGGGAGAAAGAGGGGGGTTCTGCCGGGATATATGATGTGATCCCGGATGAAGAGGATGTAGGAGAGATAATCGTGAAGGGTGATACAATAACACCGGGTTACTGGCGTTCGCCTGAGGAGTCATCGAAACGGATCGTGGACGGCTGGCTGTACACCGGGGACCTGGCCGTTATCAACCCGGAGGGATACGTAACAATTGTTGACAGAATAGAGGATATGATCATCACTGGCGGTGAGAATGTCTATTCCACCGAGGTGGAGGACGTACTGTACTCCCATTCCTCCATTTTCGAGGCGGCGGTGATCGGCCTCCCTGACCCTATTTGGGGAGAGAAAGTTACGGCAGTGGTGGTGGTCAAGGAAGGTAAAGAGCTGAGCGAGGCTGAGCTTATCGGGTTCTGCAAGGATAAGATGGCCCGGTTCAAGGCACCGAAGAGGGTGATATTTGTCAAAGAGCTGCCGAAAACGGGGTCGTCGAAAATATACAAGTACAGGTTGCGGGAGATGTTTGGGGGTAGGTGATGGGTCAAACGAACATCAACTTTCATTCGTCCTTATCCTTTTCATCCTTGCCTGCCGGATCTTTTCATTCTTGTTTTCCATCCCTAAAGGCTCCCCAGCACCCTCTCCGCATTCCGGTAAAGCATCTTCTCGATAGTCTCCTCTCTTAGCGGCAGGGAGCACAGTGCCTCGATGTTCTTTCTGATCCCTCCGACCCCGGGCCAGTCCGAGCCGAAGATCACCTTGTCCGCATTCCTTTCGAGTTCCGGAAAATAGTGCAATAACTTCCGCGGCGGCAGGCCGGAGATCTCCATGTACAGGTTCCTGTGAAGCCTTGAAAGGAAGAACGCCCGATCGTACCAGAAGCCGCGTCCGCTGTGGGCCATGACTATCTTTAGTTCGGGGAAGTCTGCTGCGACCTCGTCAAGGTGCAGGGGGTCTCCGTACTTCATCTTGGAGTTCCTGTAGATCGAGGAGCCGGTGTGGAACATGATTGGGATATCCAGTTCCACCGCACGTCCGTAGAGGGGATAGACATCCCGCTG
>DAOVMN010000010.1 GCA_030630685.1 Thermoplasmata archaeon
CCAGTACCTTTCTCTGAAAAAGTCGATAAATGGTCTTGAGCGTGGAATCATTGAAGACCTCATCGTATGTCTTCCTGTAGTCCTTGTCACCCGTTGGGAGGAGGGCACTCATCCGTTGATCCAATCCCCGAATAATGGAATCGTGGCGTCCTTCCCGATAGTCTTCCTCTCCTTCACACTCCTCTTCCGGCTCCATACTAATTCTTTTCCTTAGTGCCAGCGGTTCACGTCGTTCTCGCCTGGCTCGTAGATCACGTGCTTGAAGGCCGGTTCTCCGTAATAGGCGAACATGGTGATCTCCTTCCAGTGCATACCGCCCTCTTCCTCGAATGCCTGACGTGCTCGCCGCATACCTTCCGGGGGCTCGTAGAACGGTGAACAGGTTTTCCCGTCGAACTCATCCTGGAGGTGCTGGATGTAGCGGTTCTCGGTGTACATCACAGCCTCGGCGCCGGAGGTCTCTTCCTCGAAGTGCTCGCCCTTGTCGTATTTTCCGTTCAGGGTGTTGTCCCAGTAACCAGCGTACCAGAGGTCATTGATGTCCCAGTTGTATCGGTCCGTGACCGCACCGCTGCTGGAAGAGATATCCTGGCCGATGTTGGAATATGACACCTCCGTGGCTGCCGCGAGTCCTATGCCACCGCCGTACATCCATGAGGTGGCAAATACGCGGTTCATATCGATGGCGCTGCCCCCGTAATTGAGGCCGTGGATCTTGGCGTTCTCGCAGGAAACGATGGTGGCGGATATGGGCGGCAGGAAAAGTGTACGGGCGTGCTCGCCCTCGATATGGTTGTAGTCGTCGTCACCAATGCCGAAAACACCCTCGGCATAATACCCCCACTGGTAGAAGGAAGCGTGCCATGAGCCGTGTCCGCGGTAGGCCACCAGGTGGCTCACCTCGAGCTCGGCGGCTATGTTGCCGCCTCCCGTTACGCCGCCGTCGTCGCTCCAGCCTGCACCTGCACCCATGGTGCTCCACCATGAAGCATCGAAGCCCTCGTCCACGGAATCCTCGAAGAAATAGAAGCCCGGTGTGTTCTGGCCCCGGAGATCTGCCACCTCGAAACCGTTCCAGGAGGAGCTATGCCGCTTCCAGTTGACATCGCCGTTCGTGTAGTAGTCGGATTCCACCATCGGGTCCAGGTAGTCGTAGCCAAGGGTCCTGGCGATCTGGTTGCTGGCGCCCTGGACATTGAAGTTCACGATGCGTCCCACCGCGACGTTCATGCGGTACTCGTTGGATCTGTCAAGGAACCCGTAGGCGCAGTCGCTGGAGGTGATGCCTTCGCTTTCGCTTCCGGAATAATCGTGCATCTCGAACTGCGGCAGTGCCTCGGCCCCGCCCACCAGGCAGATGTAGTTTATTGGGCCGTAGTTGTCGAAGATATACCGGAACTTCTCGTAATAACCATAGGCGATGACATTATTGCGGTACATATCGTCCGCCGTGTCATTATAGTCGTTGTTTGCGGGATCGCCGCCTGGGAACAATGCGGCATATTCGGACGGGATCCGGGCATTGATGGCTACCAGCGGGTCGATGTCCGTCACCACATATGCCTGGCGGTATGCAGCGATCTCGGCTGCAACCGCGGAGAGCGTGGGGATATGGTAGCTCGTGCTCTCACCCCGGTGAAGAGTATAGAAGACATCCTCGCCCATATAGTCGTCCGGGTTGGCCGCAAGGACATAGTTCGCCGGTATGCCTTCCTCTGCAAGAGCCTCCCAGACCTCTTCCTGGCTCAGGAATGAAGGGCGATCTCCCAGGGTGATGATGGCCTGGCGGACCGCGGCCAGTCCGGAGACCCAGAGGGCCTCACGGGCGGAGGCCACCCGTATCTCTTCTTCATAATAGAAATCCTCTTCATAGGCCGCAAAGGAGCGCAGCGCTTTGTTGATATCCTTCTTAGTGAAATTGAACTGGATGATGTCCGTTGAGGCGTCGATGGACTCCATCTGGGACTTCACATCGTCATAGGCGGTTGTGGAAAAGAGGTATTTCGTGGCGTCCCGGTTCACGCTGTGCTCGATGTTCCAGAGCTCATGGTCATCCAGCATGCCATCCTCGAGTATGTACATTGGATGATAGGTGCCGTTGTACACCACGATGCTGGAGAGGGCATAGACCATGGCCATCTCTTCCTCGTTTATGGGCTCCTCCACGATCACGATATATTCGTCCGCCAGCGGATTCCCGCCGTGTTCCTCATCGTCATCGTCCTCTTCAAGGATCCTGGGGATCGCAAGGGCGACCGCAAGAACCAGAACCACTACCAACAGTGCAGTCATCTTCATCAGGTTCATGATTTCACCTTTCTTGATTGATATTTTTCTTTGCAGGTTTTACTAATATAGTTTTTGGTAGCAATGGCTTGATCGGGGGGATCAGATGGACGGTATCAAATCCCCTATACGCCGAAACATTTAATTATCTCCCGTCCAGTGCCTGGTAAACACGTTGGAGGCAAATAGATGATGGACGAACCAACGACCCGAAGTCTAACCGTTGATGAGATCCTGGCGGATATCGAGCAGGAAGTATACAAGAATGAGAAGATGATAAAGCTCAGTGTGGCTCTCGAATACATGATCCACCTTGTGGAGCCAAAATACAAGGAGGTCTTCAGGGAGGCGGAACTCAAGGCCAAGACAGTTGATGACATGACCAAGATCCTGGACCTTGTGAAGAAGCACATCGGACAGAAGACCGCCATCAGCATGTTAGGCATCTAGATCAGACCATTCCAACTTACTAGGACGCCCTGAGCCTATGCCGGGTTGCACAGCAGTTTTTATTCTGGATAGTTCATTCTTTCTTTCCGGTTTCCAGCTTTTAGAGGGAGAGCTTTTTACCATACCCGAGGTTGTGGAGGAGATCGGGTCAGAGAGAAAGGGACTTCTTTTTGCAAAGGCAATAGGGTTGAGGGTTCTCTCCCCCCCAAAGGAAGCGGTTGAACGGGTTAAAGAGAAAGCGAAGGTGACTGGTGATGAGACCCGGATGTCTGAGACCGATATACTCCTGCTTGCACTCGCCCTCGAGCTGCGGGGGATA
Organism: Thermoplasmata archaeon; assembly: GCA_030630685.1. GTDB lineage: Archaea > Thermoplasmatota > DAOVMN01 > DAOVMN01 > DAOVMN01 > DAOVMN01. The sequence goes on from DAOVMN010000010.1 coordinate 3,056, forward strand.
CTTCTCACAGACGATTATTCCATGCAGAACACAGCGGAGGCCCTTGGGATCCCTTATCGCTCTCTGGTTCAAAAAGGCATTAAGCGAGTGGAGAAATGGTATTTCAGATGTGCCTATTGCGGTAGGTACCTCGAGGAGAACTATCCCGAGTGCCCTGTCTGCGGGGGACCTGTGAGGACAGTTAGGCGACCACCTGGAAAAAGGACTAAAGGAGTGGAGTAATGGGAAGAATCAGGGGCTTTGTGGCGATACCGGTAAAAGGGCTTTTAGAGATCGAGGAACTGGCACGGGAGATCGGCACAATCAGGGGCATCAAAGGGGTAAGAGCAGAGAATATTCATCTCACCCTGAAGTTCCTTGGAGGCGTGGATGAAGAAGAGGAGATCCCGGAGATCATTAGATCGCTGGAGGAAGTGGCACAGAGGCATCATGCCTTTTCAATATCCTTTCAAGGGACCGGGGCCTTCCCCAACCTCCAGCGCATGCGGGTGGCATGGATCGGCATCAAGGGGGAGGAACTCGGGAAGCTGGCGAAGGATGTCCTTCGCGCCCTGCCGATCAAGGAGGGGGAGAGACCACAGAAGTTCGGACCGCACCTCACCATCGGGAGGGTGAAATTCCGCGAGGGAATAAAGAAGGCACAGCGGGTGCTTGAACGGTACCGGTATAAGGACTTCGGCACCCTGAAAGTAAGGGGGATCGAGCTCATGCAAAGCACCCTGACTCCAGGCGGTCCCATCTATTCGGTTATCCGGCATTTTCCCCTTGCAGAGGGGTAAATAATCACAGTATCCATATCCACATTACCACCTATGACATCGAAAATAAACGAATCAGGCTGCAAAACGCACCCGCCTCCCCCAAAACCTTAATGTATCCTCGCCCCAAAACGATGCTCATGATGAGGTTCGATTATTCTGGGATCCCGTACCAGGACGTGATGACCGAGCTCATGGCCTTTTATGATAAGGACCTGCACTACGCGGATGGGAGGATCCTGGGTTCCATGTGCACCTCTCCCGACAGTATTTCCAGGGAGGCACATTCTCTTTTCATGGAGGCGAATCTGGGTAACCCAGGTCTCTGTGCCGGCACCGCGGAGATGGAGAGGCGTGTCATCGAGATGCTGATGGACCTCTTAGGGATGGATACCTCACTTCCCGGGAATGAGAACGCGGGGGGACAGATGATGAGCGGGGGTACCGAAGCCAACATCACCGCCCTCTGGATCGTTAGGAACCTAACGGGCAAGAAGGAGGTAATTTTCCCCGAGAGTGCTCATTTCTCGCTTTTCAAGGCCGTGGACCTTCTGGGGATGAGGCCTAAGTTGGTTCCCCTTACCCGGGAATACCGGGCCGATGTGCAGAAAATCCACGAGCTCCTGGGAACGAATACTGCAGCGATCGTAGGGATCGCCGGTACCACAGAATTGGGTCAGGTGGATCCCATCGAAGAGATTGGAAAGTTAGCAGGGGATCATGGGATATCCTTACATGTTGATGCTGCCTTCGGGGGATTCGTTCTTCCGTTTCTCGATGATTTCAATGAGGTGTTCGATTTCAGGGCAAAGGGTGTGGACACCATGGGGGTGGACCCTCACAAGATGGGGCTTGCCACCATTCCGGCAGGTGCGCTTCTTATGCGGGATAGTACGGTACAGCAAAGGATCGCGGTTCGATCCCCCTACCTGACAACAGAGAAGAACATGTCCCTTTCGGGTACAAGAAACAGTGCCTCGGTGGCAGCGGCCTACGCCGTTATGAGAGGCCTTGGGAGGGAGGGCTACAGGCGAGTGACGGAGAGATGCATGAATAACACCCGCCACCTGACACGGAAGCTGCGAAAGATGGGACTCGAGCCTGTGATCGAGCCAAAGACCAATGTCTTGGCGGTGAGGATGGAGAATCCTTTAGATGTTGTCAGGGAAATGAACAGAAAAGGATGGGTGCTTTCCAGGGCAACGCATCCCCCATCCCTGAGGTTCGTGGTGATGCCTCATGTCAGCAGGGAGCAGATCGACAGGATGGTGGAAGGGCTTGAAGAAGTGATATGAAAGAAACCCTTAAATAACTTCAGCCAAGGACCTGACCCGGTGAATAAAATGAGCGCCCTTGTGGAATGCGTGCCAAACTTCAGTGAAGGTAAAGACAGAACAAAGATAGACGCCATCCTCGATGAGATAACCTCCGTGAAAGGCGTGGCCCTGTTAGATGCGGATCCAGGCAAGGCCACGAACAGGACTGTGGTGACCTTTGTGGGTGCCCCCAGGGCCGTAAAGGAAGCTGCATTTAAGGCTATTAAGAAAGCCAAGGAGCTCATCGACATGAGCATTCATCACGGCGCACATCCCCGGATGGGTGCCACGGATGTGTGTCCCCTCGTCCCGGTGTCCGGTATCACCATGGAGGAATGTGCCGAGCTTGCCCTGCAGCTTGGTGAGAGGGTTGGTAATGAACTCAATATCCCGGTCTATCTTTACGAGAAGGCCGCCTCGGCCCCTTACCGGCAGAATCTGGCGGATATCAGGAAAGGGGAATACGAGGCCCTTCCGAAGAAGCTGAGGGACCCGGAGTGGCAGCCGGATTTTGGTCCATCTGAATTCACAGACGAGGTGGCCAGATCCGGGGCAACCGTGATCGGTGCAAGGGAATTCCTTATCGCCTACAACGTGGACCTCAACACCTCGGACAGGAAGGTAGCAAGGGAGATCGCACTGACCATCCGGGAGGCAGGACGGAACAAGCGCGGTCCGGACGGGAAGTTCATCAGGGATGAGAACGGGGTCCCTATCAAGCAGCCGGGCACACTCAAGTCCGTGAAAGCCGTGGGATGGTACATCGAGGAATACCACAGGGCCCAGGTTTCCATCAACCTCACCAACCATTATATTACCCCTCTGCACGAGGTCTACGAGGAGTGCAGGCGGCAGGCGGAGGAGATCGGTGCCATCGTCACGGGCAGCGAGGTCGTGGGCCTTGTACCCGGGGAAGCGATCATCGAGGCAGGAAGGTTCTACCTCAGGCGCATGGGCAAGTCCACAGGTGTGCCGGAGGAGGAGATTATCCATTCTGCAATAATCTCGATGGGCCTCGGCGAGGTTTCGGAGTTCGATCCTCGAAAGAAGATCATCGAATATGTCGTGGAAACAGAACCTACGCCTCTTATCGACATGAAAGTTAAAGATTTTGTCAACGAGGTGTCCGTGGATTCACCCGCGCCCGGAGGCGGGAGCGTGGCTGCCCTCTCAGGTTCCCTTGGTGCGGCCCTGAGTTCCATGGTGTGCAACCTCACGAGCGGGAAGCGGGGAATCTCCTTAGAGCTCGGGAAGGGACTTATCCAGGCGGCTGAAGGAGCCCAGGAACTGCAAAAGGGACTTCTCCTTGCCGTGGACAGGGATACCACCGCCTTCAATAGTGTCATAGCGGCAATGAAGATGCCCAAAGCCACTTTAGAGGAGCAGAGGGCACGCGAGGAGGCTATTCAAAGGGGCTACAAAAAAGCCGCGGATGTTCCCCTGATAACAGCGGAAGCCTGTCTCAAGATATTCCCGTTATCCATGATTGCTGCGGAGAAGGGCAATCCCGCATCGATCACGGACGCGGGTGTGGCAGCCCTCATGGCCTATGCCGGCTTAGTGGGAGCGGTGATGAACGTAAGGATCAATTTAGGTTCGATCACGGACATGGATTACAGGAAGGATGTCGAGGATCGCCTGAGAATGCTGGAAAAGAGGGGTGAGGAAGAATTAGCTAAGGTTATAGAGCAAACCAGCAGGGTGGTCCAGGGGCAGTTGGAATGAAGACCGATGAGAAAAACCAGAAAGACAGAACAGTTGCGAACCCAATATTGGTGCCAAGATTTTACACTCCAATAAAAGGTGTGAGCAATGGAACTCTTTTATTTATCACGATAGTTTATATGATTCTTGCATGTTCTTTTATCGTGGTGGCTTTGTTTTCGCATGAGGCCATAGAAAGATTGACACGAGAGGACGGGATAGTAGAATCACTACAGGTGGTCTTCTATTTCACATCGGCCTCGATTTTCCTTTATCTGTTCAGGGCGAAACTGCCAGCCAAGGATTACCCGCGCATAGGTAAGTTCCTTTATCTCGGTTTCTTTGTGCTGTTCCTATTGGTCGCTTTTGAGGAGATCAATTGGGGACAGAGGGTCATTGGCTTCGAAACACCTTATATAATAAAGGAAGCTAATTACCAGGAGGAGGCCAACATTCATAATACCGGAAGCTTTCAGGAAGGGGTATTCTTCATTGTATATTCGATTGCTGTCGGGACCTTTGTTTTTGCCGTGGGGATCCTTTTACCTTTGTTGAGAATGTACTCCACGAGGATCAAGGAATTCATAGAAAGGAACAAGATCCCACTGCCACAGCCCGAGCTGATCTTTGGATTTGTAATAGGCTCGATCTTTTTCTATATCGAGGTCCATCCCATGGGCCATGTTTTAGCCCTCTTATTGTTAGTGGGTGTAACTGCACCGCTCATAGTATTAGTGAAGCACAAAACATTTCAACTCATGAGAGAGGCCAAATTGGTTCTATTGCAGGCGCTTGCAGTAATGCTAACAGGTTTTGGAGTGATATTCATAATGAATACGCGTCACGGTTATCACCAGCCCATGACCGAGATACGGGAATTCTTCGTTGGCCTCTCTTTCTTGTTGTTCGGGATCTTCAGTTTGATGGAGGAAAAAGGACGATTTCTGGCAAGGAGTGTTGAGGGGGAAGTCGTCCACGACAGCAGACAAATCCTAAATGATAAATAAACAAATAAAAATAAAAAGATTAATCTTACCAAAAAGATTAATTACTTACTCCGATTCCCTCCGCCCATGAAGGAGGCCCGCGATGTCCGATGATGAAATAAATGAAGCAATCCTCGATATATTCGAGGAATGGAGCCTCGGTCAGGGGGGCAAAAGAGTGCTTGGAAGAATCTATGCAGTCCTGTGGCTTGAGGAAGGACCCATGGAGATAAGAGAGATCAAAGAGGCTTCGGACTACTCTCTCACAACCATCCGCTCAACCCTTGGCGTATTGGAAAGACATCACTTTGTCAAAAGAGTAAAAATAGCCCATGAAAAAAAGCTTTTCTATGAGTGCTGCAAAGATATGACACAAAACTTTCAGAACTCGATGCAGAACACATTGAACCAGAATCTAAGAGCAACACTTGGTCGGATAGGAAGTCTGAAAAAGAGGGCTGAGAATCTTAAGAATGAGAAACGTACAAAGAACGTAAAAGAGATTGAGACAGAGTTCGAGCGTCTTGGAGAGTATGTCGAGAGACTTCTTGAAGTAGAGCTTCCGGAGAAAAAAGGGTGAAAATATGGAGATTATGGAAAGACTTGGGAAGATCGTGACAAGATTCCCGAAACAGATGATTGCAGCTATCATTATAGTAACAATCATCCTTGGGGCGGCATTGATAAAAATCGGAATAAGCAATGAAATGAAGGAAGGGACATTCTTCCCTGAAAACGAAACAGTGGATGCAAATTTCAAGATTGAGGATGAGTATGGTGTGGTTGAGATAGTACCGATTCTTGTAGAGGGGAAAGATAGAGATGTGATCACTGTTGAAACTGTTAAGGAGATGCTCGAGATCGAGTGGGCAATCTATAACGATACGGGGATCAAAAATACATTAAGCAAACCAAACTCTCCCTCCGAGTCCATTATTTCCACGGCCGATATTATCATGCAGTACAGATTTGCAGTAGTCACAGGGGAGTATGATGTTCTGGTTCTGGCTCCGAGTTTCAAACAGAAATTAATTGCTTTAAATGGTGGAAAAAATATAAATGTTGATGGAGTCAATATGTCAAAATATCTTGATACCGGAGAATCCGAGGATAAAAGTGCGGTTGTTGACTTTCCGAAAATGAAAGATAAAGATGTAAAAGATACGTTTAATGATCTATTGAATGATGAGAGAGTCCCTGCATTGATGAGAGGACAGATCATCCAACTCTTTACAAAGGATTTTACCAATACCACACTTAAAGCAGAAGCTACGATGATTATCGTAAATCTTAACGCCTCAGAACTTGAAGGGGAGAGTGAGGACGATTATGATGAGAGGTTTGAAAAACTTGAGACAAGAATGGTAGACATCATTGATTCCCGGAATCCGGAATCCGATTTTTCAGTTGTCGGAGGAGCATTGATTGGTAAGGACATCAACAAAGCCTCCGACGATTCGATGAAAATCATCATGCCGCTTGCTTTTGGTCTTTTGATACTTATCCTTGCAATTACCTACAGGAATCTGCTTGATGTGATATTGAGTTTGTTGTCAATAGTCTTTGCATTGATCTGGACATACAGCATCTGCACGATTTTGGGCTTCACATTCAACCCACTGACCGTTATTGTCCCTGTCCTTATTCTTGGGCTTGGGATTGATTACGGCATCCATCTTGTGATGCGCTACCGTGAAGAAAGAGAGGCGGGAGTTAGGGTGAAAGAATCTGTTGGAATCACGATTCAATCTGTGGGGATGGCGCTTCTCTTAGCCACAGGAACAACAATTGTTAGCTTTTTATCAAATATCTCATCCTCAATGGGGGTTATCAGGGAATTCGGTATTATGTGTGCAATAGGGATTCTTTCAAGTTTCTTTATTATGGCAACCTTCCTGACCGCTGTAAAGCAGGTTGTGGATGAGAGAAAGGAAAAAAGAGTGGATGAAGATAAGGTAGAAAAGAAGAAATCTGAACAACCGGAAAAGGATGTTGGCGTGAGATTCCTTGATAATTTCCTTGCGAAAGGGGCAGTCGGGGCAGAGCATCATCCAAAGGGGGTGATTGCTGCTGTTATTGTTGTCACAATGATCCTTGGAAGTGGTGCCCTCCGGCTCGAGAGTAGTTTCAATATCGAGGATTTTCTTCCGGAAGAGCTTGAGATATCAAAGGATATAAAGTATATGGCGAATAATTTCAATTCCACAAGGGAAGAGGCCGATATCCTGATCGAGGGTAAGAATATGGCAGATGTAAGGATCCTCAAAGCAATAGATGAGACAGTGAATAATATGAAGGATAATAAATATACGATCATCGATTCAGGTGAACCAAGGGTTGAATCGATTCTTTCGTTGATGCAGGATTATGCAGAGGACACAACAACGAACACAACCCAGGATTTGAAGTTCGACAAAGAGTTCCGGGATTTGTTTGAAGCATCTGATACAGATGATGACGATATTCCGGACAGAGACATCGAACAATTGTATGATTGGCTCTATGAAGAAAATGAGGATACAAGGAATGATGCGGTTCCCCTTCTTCACAGGACAGATAATGAATATGACGGACTTGTAATTAGAATAAAGATCAATTCACACACTTTAAAGAAAATAAAGGAGGTGAACGATGAGTTAAATGCTGACTTAACACCTTTAAATAAATTAGAAGAGGACGGTGTGGTAGATAATGTTGTGCTTACGGGGGGGCCTGTGGTTATCCACGTTGTAATGGATTCGATTGAGAATAGCATGAAGAGGTCATTGATTATTACCATCCTTATCTCGGGGATCGTGCTTACCATCGTCTTCTGGTTTACAAATAAATCCAAAATCCTTGGTTTCATTACAAGCATTCCCGTCTTTTTAGTTGTTATCTGGATTCTCGGAACAATGTATTTTGTTGGCATTCCATTAAATGTTATGACCTTAATGATTGCAGCACTTACAATCGGGCTTGGAATTACCTATGCAATACATATCACCCACCGCTTTGTCGAGGATATCGGAAGAATCGATGATATCGACAGAGCCTGCAGACATACCGTTACAAACACAGGTACGGCACTATTCGGGGCGGCAGCCACAACGATTGGAGGTTTCGGGATGTTAGCGTTCTCTGTGATGCCGCCATTACAGGATTTCGGGGTGATGACAGCATTGATGATTCTGTATAGTTTCTTGGCTTCTATATTCCTGCTTCCAACATTCCTGGTTTTGTGGGCAAAATATGTGAAGAAGAAAAATCCCGAATATTTCGGACATCATGTCGATGCAGAGCATGTGATTGAAGAAAGAGTCGCTACAGATGAAAAGTTAGGTGAGGCAAAAGAAGAGGGAAAAGTGAAGAAAGACGAAAAGGAGGAAGAAAAACCCGAAGAAGAGGAGAAAGACAAAAAGGAGGAAGAAGCACCTGAAGAAGAGAAGAAAGCCGGAAAAGTGGAAGGTGTTGATGAAATACCGGAGGAAAAAGAACCCGGAAAGGATTTGACCACTAAGAAGGAGGGTGAACCAACCGAGGAAGTACCAGATAAAGAATACCATAAAATACCGGAGGAAAAAGAACCCGGAAAGGACTCGACCACTAAGGAGGAAGCAAAACCAACTAAAGAATTGACAAATAAAGAACCGGAAAAAATAAATAAAATCTCCTGATTGCAGAATCTCATAAAAACCATAAAATTAAAAATTCATGAAACACAATATCCCGGTTGAGAGAAACCAGGAAAAAATGTTCAAATAACTTTCACATACCAAAAAGTGATCATCATGAGGCGCAGCATAACAGGTTTGAACTTCTTTGAAGGTATCGCGAAGCGATTCTCGAAAGGAAAATCAAGGGAATCCGGAGATCTCCTTAATCAGTTCGGGGATGCCATCTCCAGGGCACCGAAGACCACTTTCGCAATCATCATGGCGCTGACCATTTTTTTCTATGCCGCCTCGAGCGGCTCGCTCCCGCATCAGGATGGCTCCATGTCGGATAACATCTCCACCAATATCGACCAGTATATTCCAGAGGGGACCGAGGAGAAGCGCATACTCGACATCGTTAGGGAGAATTGGGCCACAAAGGTCGTTATTATTTTGGTCAAAACGGGTAATTATTATGACAAGAATTGTAAGGTGAATATTACAGATCGGGACGTGCTCGAGGAGATAAGCTCTGTCGAAGGTGATGACATCTATCCCGGCTCGAATTTTGCAAGGGGAGACAGCGGGGAAGAGGACTGGATCGAATATATCCTCAGTTTACCGTGTTTGATCAAGGAGATCAACTCCTCCTCTCCCAGAATGGCGAATGTCCTTGAAGAGGAAATGGCGACCGAGTTGGAAGAGATGTTCGGCTATCATGTTAATGTATCGGATGATGACGAGACCATTAACGATCAGGGCAAATATGCAATCCCACAAAACCAGAGCCAGGTGGACCAGATCATCGCCCAGATCCCGCATGACGTTCTGAAAGGCTTCTGTGCGGATACCAACGGCGACGGTACCTGGGACATCACCTATTCCATGATGGGATGTCTCGAGGATACCCCTGATGAGGAAGAAAGGGATTTCATCGATGAGGTTATAAAATACAGGAGAACGGCAAAAAGCGGTGATGAGATTGACCCGTATTTCGATGATGGGACCCATCACACCTGGATAATGCAGACCGGTCTCATAGCTATAATGATCGATATCACAGACGAATGCAATGAACAGCTCCTGGAGGTCATGCCATTAGCGGCAGGGCTGGTTGCCCTGGTCATGTTAGTGGCCCATCGTTCCTGGAAGGTCTTCCTGATCGCAGGCATCCCTCTTGGCTGTACCATCTTCTGGACCTTCGGGATCATCACACTGACCAATGTCGAGCTTTCCGCATTGATCCTGGCGGCGATGCCCATGCTCATAGGCCTGAGCGTGGACTATTCTCTCCATATCTCGAACCGTATCACCGAATTCGAGGAGGAAGGCTATACGATACGAGAAGGGATAGGAAAGACGTTTCACACCACGGGAATCGCTGTACTCCTTTCCGCAGTAACCACCATAATTGGCTTTTCGGCACTCCTTATGGCTCCCCTGGCCCCCATCCGGACTCTCGGTCTCATGCTTGTCATAGGTATCGCATCCGCGTTCATCCTTTCCATCACTATCGTACCCTGTATTATCCTGATGTTCCATTACAAAAAGCCCGAACTGAAGGTCTGGGAGAAGATTGCAGAGGTGCCGATAAGACACAAGTGGCACATCATCATAGTGGTATTAATCGTGACCATGATCTCCCTTGCGAACCTTGCAGCCATGACCGAGACCGAGGAGGAGAGGAACGAGGACCCTGAGACCGCGGGTATCGAATCCCTTGATGCGATAATCGAGTTCGGGGATATCTGGTCGAAGGGTTCGATGTCCCTTCTGGTAATAGAACCCAACAAAGAGGCAAAAAAGGGGACCTACAGAGACGGCGGTGCACTGAACGATACGGAATTCCTGGACCAGATATGCTGGCTGGAAGAGAACCTCACGTCTATCGAGGATGATGTGGATGTCGAAGATGTTTCTGCCATGACGATCGTGGACATGTTCAAAGCCGTTGCCCTCAATTTCTCATATACCACCATTGAGGGGCATATTCCTGATCTTCCTTTCCCTACTCCCGACCCCATCATCGACCCGATAACCGATTACTTTACCTATTATTATACAATAACCTACTGGGATTTTCTTCATCTTCCACAAATGGAAAAACACCCGGAGATCCAGAAAAGAGCGATACGCATATTCTACAACTCCCTGACCCAGGAAGCACGGGACATGCTCATGACACCAGACTATTCCATGACCCTGTGCATGATACGCTATCCGTATACCGGTAGGGGGATCGGGGAGCAGATCATAGATGAAGTCAATGAGGATGTTGATAATGCCAATAATTTTAAATGGGAAAGAAATGGGGAAACTAAACATGCGACCATGCACTCTTCTCATGCCACCAGCGGACAGGCCATAAGTCTTACAATTCACGAGGCTATCATGGATACACAGAAGCAAACCCTTTTCTTCTCCATGGTGTTTGTGTTCATTGCGTTAACCTTAGTGTTCCTGAAGGGCAGTAAAGGGAAGACATTCAAGGAACGCCTTAAGAAAGCGGTCAGATATGCCGGTCTCACCATGATTCCGGTTTTATCGGTTATTGCCTGGCAGCCGATCATCATGAAGAGTGTTTCCACCTTCGAGGCCGGTGCATCATTGAATTTCATGACTGCAATGATCAGCTCGGTGGTCATAGGGGCTGGGATAGATTTCGGAGTCCATATTACGGAAAGGATCAGGGAGGAAGGAGAGACCATAGAAGGCATCAAGAGATCGGTCCAGCATACCGGACAGTCCATCATGGAGGCCAACCTGACCACAGTGGCCGCGCTTTCCGGAGGGCTGTACGTGGTATGGTTCCGCGGCTTCTTCTCGGTCCTGCTTCTCCTGCTCCTTTACTCCATGTTTGCAGGGATGGTCCTCCTTCCGGCTGTTTATGCGGTTTTGGCCGAGCGCAGAGC
>DAOVMN010000093.1 GCA_030630685.1 Thermoplasmata archaeon
ATTCTCAAAATCACTGGATCTCGAGAATTACAATGAAGCCTTCTTTTCTTTCTACACCAGGTATTACATTGAAGGTGGCCAGTATGATTTCGTGGAGATTTCGTTCTCTAACAATGACACGAACTGGGAAAAGGTACTGAAATATCCGGATACGGGCTCCGGAGAAAAAATAGATTCACGACAGGAACCCGGGAATGATCTGGGTTGGCTTTTCAAATCCATACCAATCCCACAAGAATATCTAACCTCATCACTCACCATTCGGATCAGATTCATATCTGACAATGGTGTTAATTATTTTGGAGCAATGATCGACGACATAATCCTTTACGGAACGAAACATGGGTTTTCCTATTCCCCTGCGGCTGTAATCCAAGAGATCACACCGGATCCCGCTTTGTTCGGAGAGGAAATTACCTTTATTGGAACAGGGTTTGATGACGGACAGATCGAAGACTATTCCTGGAGTTCCAGTATCGACGGCCTGTTGAGTAACAAGGCCACGTTCGGAAGAGGCGGCCTATCTCCTGGATACCATACCATCCTCTTCAAGGTCCAGGATAACAACGGGAGCTGGAGTGAGGAAGTAAGCTCAACCATTCTCATCCATGAAAAACCCACAGCGGTCATAGATTTTGTCTCCCCAACGGTCAGTCCCGAGAGCCAGGTCGTGTCCTTCAAGGGGCACGGTGATGATGACGGAACGATCACTTCTTGGCACTGGCGCTCAAGCCTCGATGGAGAGCTGAGCTCTGCCCCAGCGTTCAGCACATCCTCTTTATCTGGGGGAGAGCACACCATCTTCTTCGAAGTTCAGGATAACCATAGGGTCTGGAGTGATGAAGTATTCACAACGTTGACTGTTCATCAAAAACCTTCTGCAACCATAATCTCGGTTTCTCCAAACCCGGCACTTGACACAGACACGCTCCTTTTCAAAGGGAAGGGCACAGACGACGGAACAATTGAAAGATATGTCTGGCGAACTGATGATAAAGAACTCTACAACAGCGGTGAGACAGAATTTGAATATTCTAATTTGACTACTGGCAACCATACAATTTACCTCAAAGTTCAAGATAATTATGGAGTATGGAGCAATGAAGTCAACACCACCTTAATTATCCACCAAAAGCCAGTAGCAAACATAACCTCGATTTCTCCAAACCCGGCACTAAACAATGAGATCGTACATTTCGTAGGTAGCGGCACAGATGACGGAACGATTGTAAGGTATGTCTGGCGAACGGATGAAAAAGAGATTTACAACGGCACAGACACACAATTCAACCTTTCCAACCTCGCAGTAGGCAACCACACCATCTTTTTAAAGGTTCAGGACAATTACGACGTGTGGAGCGACGAGGTCAACACCACCCTTGTGGTCAACGAATACATCCCTCCAAATAAAAAACCCACTGTGACCATCACCAGTCCGAAGAATGGTGCTGAGGTCAAAGGCAAGGTAGCCATCAAGGGTACAGCCTCGGACGAGGACGGCACAGTGGAAAAGGTGCAAATATCCATTAATAGTGGACCCTGGCTGCCAGTCAAGGGAACCGAAACCTGGAGCATCGAATGGAACACCGAAGAAATCGATAACGGGGAGTACACAATCAAGGTTCGGAGCTACGATGGAACGGACTACTCCGAGGAGCAGAGCGTTAATATCAAAGTGGAAAACAAGGATGACGGAGATGGCGGTGGTTTCATTCCCGGGTTCGAGGTTGGGGCATTGATCGGTGCCCTGATGATAGGATTGCTTCTCTTTTACCCGCTGGCGCATAGATCAAAAAAGAGATTTTAAACCAGCCCAGGTTTGCATCGGCGATTTGATGGGATGGATCGAACTCTTTCGCTCATTTTATCCGACGCACCACAGAAATATTTTTCTATCATTAACGTTGGTTCATTGAAACATCATGGAGTGAAAAAAATGTTCCAGGATTCCGTTTACAATTATATTGTTTCAAAACTTAGGAATGAAAAGATTCACATGACCCTTCTTGACCCAGCCAAAATGAGGCCTGAAAGGATTGGAAATATCGGTGCCATGGCACAAAAAGCAGGAACATCGGCAATAATGCTCGGGGGATCCACCCACCTCTCCATGGAATTAGTGGACGAAAGTGTGTTGGCCCTGAAAAAGGAAACCTCCTTGCCAATAATCCTCTTTCCCGCAGCCGCGGCAACCCTTTCCAGACATGCGGATGCACTCTATTTCATGTCCATGCTGAACTCCACAGACATTAATTACATCGTAGGTGAACAGGTTAAGGGTGCACCGCTTGTAAAGGATTTTGGAATTGAACCCATCCCAATGGGCTATATCATTGTTGAGCCCGGGATGGCTGTTGGGCATGTTGGAAAAGCAAAGGTTATCCCAAGGGATGATCCCGAACTTGCCATGCACTACTCTCTCACGGCCCAGTATTTCGGGATGAAGCTGGTCTATCTCGAGGCAGGTTCCGGTGCCTCTCATCCCGTACCCGCGAAAATGGTCAGGGAGGTGAAGCAGGGCATCGAAATCCCGCTTATCGTTGGAGGAGGTATCCGTACTCCAAAACAGGCCAGGGAGATCATAGGAGCAGGAGCGGACATTATCGTGACAGGCACTGTAGTGGAGGAAACAGAGGACATTTTTGGCACTCTCGAGCCCATCATCCAAGAGGCAAGAAATGGCTGAAACCAAATCCGGAAGAATGGAGGAAGTCTCAATGAAAAGAACCACGGCAGTTAAGAAGTTTTTTATGAAGCATCTCTGGAGATTCCAGCAGTCCCAGGCATTCGTATCCATCATATTCTGGTCATTAGCCCTTGCAGGTATCTTCTACGAGAGATCGGGATGGTATTTCAAGCATTACCTGGGGCTTTCATCCGACCCGAATGAACAGGTTGTCACCAAGATGCTCGTACTGATGGGCATAGTACTCGTGATGGTGGTGATCGTCGGCTTCCTTTACGACACCATCCTGAGACTTTGGGAGCAGCAGAACATCGTGCAGATGGAGAGGAATGTTTTTGCCCAGTACAAGTTCAATGTGAAGGAGCTCCTCATGATGAAGAATCTGTACATCCCTATCCTGAAGAGCGTGAACGATGGGAAATATGACAGGGAACTGGCGTTCATGGAGCGGTGGATTGAAAAGATTCTCCCGGAGGATACCATCGCGACCATGTACTATAACCATGTGAGGGCGTGGGTGAATTCCGATGAAAAATACTGGAGGTCACCTTCGCTGGAAAAACTCTTAGCGGCATCGAAGAGGGGGCTCGAACACATGGAAAAGGATCTTCCCGAGGAATGAAGGACAGGGAATGTCCTGGTTACCATCAGAGCGATCGAGCGATCACAATAAAATTCAAAAAGAGGGAGAAATAAAATGGTTCAGAAAAGTATGGACAGCTTTGTTGATGAAAAAGCATCAAAGAGAGCGAAAAGGAGATCAAAGCCCACCAAAGGCGATAGCCCGCCCAGGGACCTCTCCTACTACGAGGGCATGCTGGATATGTACCGGGAGATCGGGCATACGGAAGGGGAGGTGGACACACAGCTCGAAATTGCCCTTCTCCATCTTAAGAAGAATGCAGTCATCAGGGCACTAAAAGCAGCGGAAAAAGCAAGACTCCCGGCCATGGAACTGAGCGATGAGAGAGAGGCCGCGACCCTGCTGCTCATCGGAGATATCAGATACCTCGCCAGGGATCTCGAGGATGCAAAGGAATCATGGAGCAGGGTCATAGAGAATCCTGAAGCAACCGAGGAACAGCGATTGGGCGCATTCCTCAGACTTGCCGTCCTAACTCACGAAAAAGGAGATAGGGACTTCATAAACTGGATCCAGAAGGCGGATGATATCTCCGAGACCCCGGAGGCGGCATTGCTCAGGGGCATGAGATTACGGAAGGAAGGAAGGACCGCAGAGGCGGAGGAATGGTTCCTGTGCGCCCTCACCCGCCAGTCCAAAGGGACCCGTCCTATGACATCCGGGGAGATAACCATCCTGCCGGAGGTAACGGAGACCGCTATCTACAAAAGAGTGGGGGAACTGAGGGAGGAAGCCGGGAGGTTAAGGGAGGCATCCGAGGCCTATGAACGCGCAGGGGACTACATGGCCCGGGGAAGGGTGCTTCACGCCCTCGGGAATCTGGAGCTCGCATTAAAGGCGTTTGAGGCGGGTAGAAAAAAGACCGGGGGCCCGGAGTTCATTGTCAAGCAGGCGGAGCTCATTATCGAGATGGGGGATGAAGAGGGTGGGCTCAGGATGCTCAGGAGAGGAGAGAAGGAATTAGAGAATAAGGACCTCAACCTTCTCATCCAGGCCCTGAACCTCGAGATGGCCATCTATGAAGGGCAAGGCAGGTACCTGGAGCTCGCCGAGACGCTCGAAAAAAGGGGAAAAGCCTGCGAGGCACTTCAGGAGTTCGAAGGGATGGCGGGATCCTATCTCAAGGCCGCAGAGATCCTGAAAGAGAGAGAGGGAGAGGGGGCATGGAAAAGGGCTGTGAATAACCTGAGGAAGGTCATCGAGTCTGCTGCCATGAGGGGAAAAATAGACGAAGAGCTGGGCTACAGGCTGAGGCTGGAGGAGATGCACCTCAGGAAGGAAAAGCCAGTGAAAAATATCTACGAGGAGAACGTGCGCTACTGCTACTCACTCAGGCGTCCAGAATTGGCAGTGGAATTCTTCCAGGGAGAACTGAGGCTCCACAAGGGGAGGGAAAAAGAGTTCCCGGATTACCTTCACCTGGCAAGGGCCCACCTATCGGGAGGAAGGAAAACAGAAGCACTAACAGCCTACCAGGAGGCATTGAAGCATTATTCCGATCCTGCAATGAGGGGCACGATCGATCGGGAGATGGGTTATCTTTACAGGGTGAAAGGGGATACAGAGAAGGCGATAGGGACACTCGATAATGCCCTTAATTATTTCAAGAGGGCAAAGAACAGGGAAGGAAGGATAAAAGCACTTACCGAGCTGGAGAAGGTCTATGATGACCTGACCGTCAGGGAAAAGCTCACACGTTCAAGGATCATCAGTGAGATCAACAAGACCAGTTCAAGGATGGAGAGGCTCACAGAGGAGGCTGTTAGGCATCAGAGACTGATCCGTGAGAGCACAAAGCTCATGGAAGAACAGGAAAGGGAGCTCCGGGAATGGAAAGGGATCCTAAAAGAGATTGAGAAAGAATCCCCCGAAGGCTCCAATAAAAAGAGGAAGGACCTTGAAAAGATGGAAAGGCTCGGGGACAGCATCTCGAGGGGCGAGGAAAAGATAGCATCCATGCAGGGAATAATCAATGAAAACCTGGCAAAGAAGCTCGGGGCCCAGGAGGAGAAAGCAGACCTGAAACTGAGGCTTATGGAAATAAGGAAAAAGGACGCCGAGATGAAGAAAAAGGTCGAGGCCATCGAGTTGAAAGCAAAGGAATTCCGTGAACAGGCCATGGCACTGGATCCCATGCTCTCCACCTCAGCCAAGCTTGAAACGATCGAGGAGGATATCTATCACCAGCTTGCCAAGGGAACAGTTCCAAGGATTCGAATACCCACACGAACAAAAGACAACATCGAGTTCAGCGAGCACGAAAGGGTCTACCGCTACAGCAGCGGCCTGAGCTTCCGTTCAGCAAAGTCCACCGACGGGGCCAATATGCTCATGAGGACGGCCTATGTGATCGATTTCATCGATGATATGATCCGTTCGTCCATCAAAGGAAAGAACCGCACCTCCACGCTCAGGGAACTTTACTACATCTCTGAATCCTGGGGGAAGCTTGCCAAGTTCGGCACACAGAACGAATCGAACAACCTTGTAGAGGACCTCGAGATAATGACCAGCTATCTCAGGGAGAACTTCCATCTCAGGCCGGAGGAGGACGGGGCCAAGGTCATCGGCAACATCACGCTCAGGGAGAAGAACAGAAAGGGGGAATGGAAGACCATCAACTGCCGGGAGGATGTAGGGGATTCAGGGTACACCATCCCATATAATGCGGAGAAGGAAAAGCTCCAGTTCAAAGGCGTTGACGCGGATTTCGTGATCGCCATCGAAACAGGTGGTATGTTCGACCGCCTGGTAGAGAACGGGTTCGACGAGGGCGCAAGGGCTGTGTTGGTGCATATCAAGGGACAGCCTGCCCGCTCGACGAGGAGGTTCCTGAAGAGGCTCAACGGGGAGACCAGGCTTCCTGTGCTGGTATTCACGGACGGTGACCCGTGGTCCTACAGGATTTTCGCTTCCATCGCCTACGGTGCCATCAAGACCGCACACATCTCCCACCACCTCGCCACACCTGCCGCGGAGTTCGTGGGCGTCACCCCCTCGGACATCCTCGCCTACGACCTGCCCACCGACAAACTCAATGACAGGGATGTGGAGGCCCTGAAATCCGAACTCACCGACCCGCGGTTCTCGGACGCCTTCTGGCAGGAAGAGATAACCACCCAGCTCAAGATCAAGAAGAAGTCGGAACAGCAGGCGCTTGCCAAGTACGGGCTGGACTTTGTTACGGACACCTACCTGCCGGAGAAGCTCGGGGAGATGGGCTACATGCGATAGTGGGGGTGATGGGGAGGTAAATACATGGAAGATATTATCCCATATTTGTTGTTCTTTATATTAAGTGGAGTTCCAGTTCTATATATATTCTCGATGGCTGCTATACACTGGAGTCTCTTTGACTATGATTTTAAGAAAAATTATTTTCTATCTTTATCTTTTTTGGGGATAGCCTTAATAACGTCATTGACACTATATTGTTATTTTGCTTTCTTTAAGAACGAAGGGCTATTTTCATTAATGCTTTCCCCATGTCTTTGCACTGGAACATGTTTCATACTGCTGGTCTATAATAAAGAAGATCTAAAAAAAAATGTAAATAATCAAAAGAAAGTTGCTATACTTAGAGAAGAGTTCCTGGAAAAAGTTGATAGAAAAAGATGGAAAGAATGTAAAGAATATTTTGATGCTATCATAAGAGGAGAAGCTCATTTTGATGTCGAAAAATTGTTTCCCTTCATTGCAATTCAAAAATATTACAACATGGGTGGATCAACAATGTCACCTCATATGCGCCCTTATATCTTCAGGCACCCCTACTACGTCGAATTCAAACGAAAAGTGGATGAGATACCTCTTGAAGAAATTGTTAAACGAATAGATACCTTTAAAAACAATGGCCAGTATCAATCTCCTCACTGAAACCAAATCCTCAGGCGACCTCAATGAACCCTGACTCTGACGGTGATACAATCCCTGACGGAGAAGAGGACTGCCACAACATCAACCACAACTAAAAAGTTGATAGTGGAGTATGGGGTTCCGGCGGAGAGACAAACCCGAACAAAAAGGACAAGGCAGAGAAACGCAGAGCGATCACAACGACGAGATTCGAAAGTGTGCGATACCTTTTTAACTACCGTTTGATTTCCCTGCTTTAATGTTTGTACATTCCGAGTTCACGACATCCCAACTTTCCGGTTACCAGTGGGAATCGGGGTGCTTTGGTCCTGCTGCTCCGGCTGTGGATTGCGTGGGGACTGCTGAGGTTTGCGTGAGTGTTTGGGAGTGGGGCGAGGAGGAATCGGGGGATGATTCGGTGACTGTGGGGGTGGAAGTTGACAGCAATGACGACGATAGAACGCGGATTACACGGATTACGCAGATTTTCGCGGAGACGACGACGAACGACGATAGCGAGTGCAAACTTGTTTGCGCTGCGGTTGAGGGTGAAACCCTTGGCAAGGCAC
>DAOVMN010000415.1 GCA_030630685.1 Thermoplasmata archaeon
CAACCTTCCTGTCCTGAAGAAGCTGCGAGAATCCGTGAATCGAAGCGAGCGGGGTTTTCAGTTCGTGCGCCGCGATCGAAATGAATTGATTCTTCTTGATATCCATCTCTTTTAATTCACTCAAACTCTTCTTCAGTTCCTCCTGAGTCTTTATTAACTCCTTGTTCGTCTCGTCCGTGTCCTCCATCATGTTGAGGACAGCGGTTTTAGTTTCTGTTAACTCCTTGATCTTGGTGTCCAGTTCTTTTGTCCTTTCCTTGACCTTTTCTTCGAGCTCCTCAGCATGTTTTCTTATCTGGGCCTGATAAACTCTAAGATCCTCGGTCATCTGCCTGAAGGCGGAGGCGAGTTCTCCAACCTCGTCCTTTGATTCAACTTCTATTTTCGTATCCAGCCTTCCCTTCCCGATCTCGCTGGCAACATCTCTTAATTTAACGATAGGTTTTGTTATTGATCTTGAAACTAAAACAGAAATAACTAAGGAGAAAATTACAAAAACAACGGCAATTAAAATTAAATTCCTTTGCAAATTTAAGTACGGAAGAAAGGCTTCTGCCTCACCAATCTCCGTCAACATGCACCATTCCATTTCCGGAATGTAGGCATGAGTTCCCAGAACATTAACACCCCTGTAATCTACATATATGATTGGTATTTCTTCCATCTCTTTTGGGAGACCTTCCTGTGTGTGCTCTCTCAGACATAAATTTGCTTCCTGTGTATCAACTTTATGTTTAAATCCGGTGGGCCCTTCGAATCTCGGGGGTGTTATCATATACCCATCTTTGTCTATCAGATAAAGTTCCCCTGTTTCGCCCATTCCTGTGTAATCTGAGAATATTTCAAACAAACTATTTGCTTTTGATATGATTACCGTCACTCCTATGAGTTCTTCATTCAATAACAACGGGCCGGAAAGACGGAAAAATGGTTCGCTATTTTCATCAGAAACAAAAAACAGGTTATTCCCTCCCCTTCCCTTTACAAAAAACTCTTCATTCGAGTAGTCTCTGTTCTCCAGGTTCTCATCAGTGGAAACTACCACCTTCCCGTCTAAATTCAGTATAAATATATCCTTGAAATCCTTTATCGAAGATATCGCGTCATTCAATATCCTCCTCATTTTTTCTTTGTGTTCTATTTTCCCGTCTTTGTTGTAGCTGTCAAGGCTTAAGCGCAACTGTGTTCTGCTGGAAACTAAACTCAACCCTTCTACATACCTGTTCAGAAATTCCTTTACATGACTTGCCCTTGATTTCGTAACTGAATCTAACTTGCTTTTAACCTGCTCCTCTATACTCGCTTTTGAAGCAGCATCTGCCACAACCAACATGGTTAGGCCAATAATCATAGAAACCAGTAACATTACAATGGCTAATTTTCTTTGAATACTGAACGAAATCGGGGCCGTCAACGGCAAAAGAGCATATAAGTTCATTTTTCACCCTCCCTTTCAGTTCTGTGCTTTTCCAGTTCCCTTATCCTCTTCTTCAGCTCTATCATTTTCAGCTCCCTTCCCACGCTTAATTTACTAAACCTTTCGAGATCTTTAACCTTCGTTTCCAGTTCTTCCTTTGATTTCTTGAGTTCTTCGTCCGCCTTCTTCCGTTCTGTGATATCACGGGCGATTCCCAACACCAGTGTTTTACCTTTAATCTTTACAGGATACGTCCTTATCTCTACTTCAACTTTGTTGCCGTCTTTCCTGATTAGGGTGAACTCATCCGGTCCGGTAGGTTTCCCCATTGCGTTTTTTGCTAAATTTGCAAGTGATTTGGGAATCTGGCTTTTGGGTAGCACCCCCACTTTCGCCATGTTCTTTCCGGTCAGTTCCTCTTTCTTATAACCGATCAATTCCTCCGCGGCCTTATTGCCATCAGTGAAGTTTCCTTTTAAATCCATCAAATAAATTCCATCCGGTGCACATTCAAACAACACCCTCAACCGCTCTTCTGAACCCTTCAGTTCCTCCTCCACCTTCTTGCGGTCGGTTATGTCTTTGAAGATGCTAAGTAGTCCGATAGTCTTACCATCTTTATCAACTACAGGAGACGATGTTACAATAACGGGAAACGTTTTACCGTCCATCGTTTTGGCCCTTAGTTCACCACTCCAGCCACCTTTCATCGTGGCTTGAGCGGCTTTCTTGAGAACATCTGGGTCGGTATCGAAGCAATCAATATACTGTAGATTATGATAGTCACCCCTAATCTTCCACTTCTTCAAAAAAGCGTCATTACAGAATATGAGTTTCTTATCAACAGGAGATGCAACACTTATAGCGTCAAAACTTGTTTTAATTCCTGTAGACAGCAGATTCATCATATACTCTTTACTCTTCTTGCGCTTCGAACCCTTCTCTTTCTTTTCAGACATCTTACCACCTCAAATTTTACCCAAGTTCTACAACCTTGTCCACGAACATGTTCAGGTCATTTATCAGCTCGTTCTGCATATCCTCCCTGAGAGAGATGAGGATGCCCTTCGAGCCGAGCGTGCGGAACATCGATATTATCGAATGGGAGAAC
>DAOVMN010000400.1 GCA_030630685.1 Thermoplasmata archaeon
TCCAAGCCCATTTCAACAGGGAACAAGATTACTACACTTCATTTGGGAGACCTCAATCTCGACGGAAAGGTGGACATCATTGCCGGAAGGATCGGTTCGCCCATAGAACTTCTAAGGAATCCAGATGATCCATTCCACGATTCCTGGGGAAAAGAGGTGCTCGATGGTGTCACGGGAGTACGCACCCTTTGCGCCTTTGATTCGGACCTTGATGCCGATTTGGACATAGTCGCAGGTGCGGATTCCATCTATTTCCTTAAGAACATTGGTGGCACAGTTGGATACACATTGACCGATACCGCTCCCCAATTCATGGATGCCAATGAAACGAAAGCCGTCCTGAGGATCGGCATAAGGCATAACGGGATAAGCACAGATTCAGATGTACGTCCCTATCAATGGGAATTGCACTTCTTCGACCTGTATGGAGACCCGATGGCTTCCGATAGCATGAATGACATTTTCGAAGAAATCAGGGTGTTTTTGGACGATGGGAATGGAGAATTCGAGGAAGGAGTAGATAAGGAAATTCACTCGATCTCTAACTTTAGTTCGATGGACGGAGGCCTGACACTCATCCTTCCCGCTAACCTGGATTTCATCATATCCCCGGGTGAAGAAAACACCTACTTCCTTGTGGCTAAAACAACTACCAACGTCACCGATCTCGGGTACGAGGGATTCTATCTCGAGTTTGACCCCAAGCGTACATTGAACCAAAATGCAGATACCGGAAGGTCTGTTAGTGTAGAGGATACAGCTCCGCTCAGGACAAAGGATGTTTTTCTTGGAAAGGATGTTGTGATCTCCAGGATCATCTCAATTTCCCCCAACCCCGGCCTGGCGGGTGAGCTCATCGAATTCAAGGGATATGGCGCAACCTATGAGGACACGATAACGCGCTATGTCTGGAAAAGCAATCTTAGTGGGGAGATACACAACGGCAGCTCGGATTCCTTCACCACGAGTACCCTGGGCCTGGGGACACACCTTATTTCTCTTAGAGCACAGAGCAGTGCAGGAAAATGGAGCAAATGGAGGACCGCCGAGCTTGTTATTCATGAGAGACCAGCAGCTTATATAGAGAGCGTATCACCCAACCCCGCCACGGTTGGAGAGGGGATCATCTTTAAAGGTCATGCGATGGACGATGGGAGCATACATTCGTATCTCTGGCGAACAGACGATGACATCCTTTACAATGGAACATCTCCTAACTTCACTGCCGACAATCTTCCAGCCGGGAGTTACAATATCTATTTCAGCGCCATGGACAACCATAATATATGGAGCGATGATGATTTCCTTTTTCTTATTGTGAGGTATAATATTGACTACGACCTTGAAAAAAATCCTTCTCCTATTTCCATCACGGATTACTCACAAAGTAACCCTGATATCTACCGTAAAAGGGTGATCTGGCAGGACTACCGGCACGGCGGCTGGGACATATTCTTTTTTGATCTGAACAGTCCTTATGAATTCACCAAGATCACCCGCACGAGCTCGGAGCTTGGCGGTAGTTATGAAATTCATTCCCAGAGGAACCCAAGAATACATGATAATCAGATAATCTGGGTGCATGAGTGGTGGACATTTTCCGAGCATTATTACTCTGTCAGCACTTATAACATCAGCAATCCACAAATAGGGGGGACCCCGCTGTTCAGCATAGGAAGGTATCCGGGAATGTTGGAACTCACCGACAACTTTGTTGTCTGGTCCGAATGGGATGATAGCCTCTCGATATTTGCTCAAAACATCTATGTCATGTATTCCTACAACATAGAGACCGGAGAGAAGAAGGAGCTCTTCCACTTTGATGGAGAGGCTGCTGTGGATGGGGAAATCATTGCCTACTTCTACGAACCCACGAATGCCAGCCTTGAGGACAAGCTCACATATCTGAAGCTCTTTTCGTTATCCAACCAAACAGAGTACATGAATTTGACCATCCCTACCAAATCCATTAATATAGCAAATCCCTCGCTTTCCGGCGACATTATAGTCTGGCAGGATCTCAGGAATGACGAGGATGGCATCTCCCTCTTCGAGGAGGACAACTATGATATCTACCTTCTCAACCTCTCTTCAAAGATGGTGGGACAGCTTACCACCAACACTTCCGAACAAACCAATCCGGTTATTCATGGGGATATCGTCGTTTATGAAGACACACGGAGGGGTCACCGCGGCATCTATGCATACTCGATTTCCCGTAACAAGACCGCGCTCTTATCTGCAAACGGATCTGCTCATTCGGACCCGGACATCTACGGGAATATTGTGGTCTGGGAATGTAACAACCTGATCTACATCTACGACCTTCAGGATGCTCGATGGAATGAGAGTGAGGCCATCTTCTATCCGCTTTCCGAAGATGACAGCACCCCACCCCCCCATAAAAAGGGGAGTGAGTCAAGTTATTATTCCTTCTCAAATATTCTTTTCTTTTATCCGTTAATGGCATTTATTGGTGGCATTGGAGCCGTGGGAGCCCTTGCGGGAAAGAGGAAAGGCATAAGCGGCATCATGATTTTGGGTGCCATTCTCATGATTGTCGGACTAATCATCTCTGCAGCGATCATTCCGGCCTGGGTGCACACCCCATCGGAATATGAAGATTGGGTCCAGGAGGAGCGAGAGGAAGGAGATTCCATTTGGGTTGGCGGATATATCAGCAA
>DAOVMN010000418.1 GCA_030630685.1 Thermoplasmata archaeon
AACACATGCTTGAACAACAACAACGGCATCCGCCTCTACTCCTCTAGCGACTGCACACTCGAGAACAACACATGCTCATCGAACAACTACTACGGCATCTACCTCGCATCCTCCAGCTACTGCACACTCGAGAACAACACAATTTCAGAAAATAGGGTGGGAATCTATCTGGAATCATCTTCCCGGGACAACACCGCCCACTACAACACCATCTTCAACAGCACAGAATACGGCATCAACGCCACGGACAACAACGGTTACACCATCAACGCTACAAACAACTGGTGGGGCGCCGCCTCCGGGCCGTTCCATTCTTCAGAAAATCCAGGTGGTGAAGGTGACAACATCACAGATTATGTTCTTTTCGACCCCTGGCTAACTGAACCAGGAAATCACCCGCCCACTGCGAACGCCGGTAACAACCAGACAGTTTACACAAACGAAGAAGTCCGGTTCATGGGAACAGGGGATGACCCCGACGGGACCATCGAAAAATTCGAATGGGATTTTGACGGCGACGGCACCTTTGACTGGTCATCCTTAACCACCGGAGAAACCACCCACTCGTATCCCCTAAAAGGAACATATCACGCAGTACTGCGTGTAACCGATGACAAGGGTGCAACAGCAACAGACGACTGTACAATTACCGTGAATGATAACATCAAACCCACAATAATGATCACCTCCCATGCCAACAACTCCGAGATCTCCGGCAAAGTCACCATTAAAGGTACAGCTGCAGATACGGACGGCACTATAGAAAAAGTGGAAATCTCAATCGATGATGGTGATTGGGAAATAGTCAATGGCATATACTCTTGGGATCATGAATGGGATACAACCACATTGGAAAACGGCGAATATTCATTGAAGTTCAGGGCTTACGATGGCACAGACTTTTCCGAGGTCAAAGAGATTGTTTTGAATGTGCAAAAGCCAGCACCGGAGAACAAGAAACCCACAGTTTCGATTACCTCTCCTAAGGACGGGGATAAGGTCAAAGGAAAGCTAACCATCACCGGCACTTCTTCGGGTAAGAACTGCACAAATAGAACGTATAAATTATATCAATCATTCGGGAATAACGACTTCTTGGTATCTACAGGCAATTTAGGTAGTGTTATCTCTGCGGACTACCTCCTATTGGATGATAGAGGTATCGCAGTTCCTGGAGTGCAGGGAAGTGTAAAAGATATCTATGGCCTTAACCTCGACGACGAATACACCAACGTGTCATTCCAGGACAACGATAGGGACGGAAGGATTTCCTCTGGTGATGCGTTCCTTGTTAAAAACAGGATAAACGGCGGACAGGCAGAAGCTGACTATTCTCTCGTTCTGAAGTGCAACAAAGTTGACAAAGTAGAGATTTCTATCAACAACGGACCGTGGATTACCGTAACAGGTACAGAGTCATGGAGCATCGAATGGGACACCAAAGACATAGAGAATGGGGAATACACAATAAAGGTTCGGAGCTACGACGGAAAGAACTATTCGGACGTGAAAAGTATTACTGTCAAGGTGGAAAACAAGGACGACGATGACGGGGGCGGGGGCTTCATCCCCGGATTCGGGGCCGGGCTATTGGTCGGTGCTATTGGACTAACAACAATCCTATTCCTTAAGAGAAAAAAAAGCAGGAGAGTTAATTATTATTGAAAATGTACCCAGGAATGGTGCTATGAATAAACTAAACAAAGTTCCGGTCAATCATCGCATCCTGCTTCATCTTCGCTCCTACCAGCGATACAGGGACAGGTTCGAGGTGCCTTTTGCCCTGAGCCAGATGGGCATCGCCGGGCATGTGCTAATCCACAGGGCAGCCGCTGCCAGAAGCCTCAAGGAGATGACGGAAAAAGGGTTCATTATTTCCCGGACCAAGCATGTCGTCCGGGGCAGCAGGAAACGAAAGGTATACTTCCTCACAGACGAAGGGCTCCGGGCGGCACAGGAAGTGGAGCGGCATCTCATAGAATCCTCCGTGTGTGCAATCGAAAAAGGGGCCCGCAAAAAAGAATGGATTAAACTTGGTCGGCTCGTGAGCAAGAAAATGGATGGCCCCTCCCTTCTCACGGTATGCAACCATATCCGCAGCGGAGTTCTCGACCTCGATACCCTCGAGCAGCCTGGCAGGGAATCCGCAAGGAGTGTTACTGGGGGAGAGGCGGTGAGCACCAGGGGCCTCTATTTCCCACCGGAGATTCCCGGCATCCCAAATTTCACAGGTCGCAAGGAGGAACTGACCCATATTCTCCGGCTTCTGAATGAAGGCAGGGTATCCGGGATCGTGATCCAGGGGCTGGCAGGGATAGGAAAAACAAGCCTGGCCGCGCGGGTGGCACAGGAATTCAAGGACAAAAGAGATGTGTTCTGGTTAGAGATCCATAGATGGACAAGCCTCCAGAGTTTTGTCTCACGCCTTGTCGAGGACTTCGTCCTCAACCGGAGCTCGGAACTTCGTTCCTCACGGCTTATCGGGCCTTCGGCCCAAACGCCTGCCA
>DAOVMN010000304.1 GCA_030630685.1 Thermoplasmata archaeon
ACAGCAAATCATTTTCGAAATTATAATCTCGGGTCCATGTTATCCATTATATACAAAGGTTCCCCATCAGCAGCAGTTATGGACGCATATAAAGGTAGATTTAAACTATGGAAATTTAAAATCGTTCCAAGAGGTACATGGCAAGGGGAACAAGGAAAACAACTTGGTATCAAACTTACTAAACAGATGATTGAGGAGAAGTTAGGATGGACTACTGATGAGAAGATATATTCAATCACTACAAATCATTTTCGAGATAATGGATTAGGAAGGATGTTAACAGAGGTCTTCGCTGAATCTCCCTCTGCTGCTGTCATGGCAACATATCCAAACAGATTTGAACACTGGCGATTTAGAATGGCACCTTTAGGAACATGGAAAGGAGAAAATGGGAAACAACTTGGCATCAAACTTACTAAACAGTTAATTGAGGAGAAGTTAGGATGGACTACTGATGAGGAGATATATTCAATCACTACAAATCATTTTCGAGAACATGGATTAATTAATATGCTTTCATATGTGTTCCAGGGTTCTCCGGTTGCCGCTGTCATGGCAACATATCCGAACAGATTTAAAGAATGGAGATTCAAAAATGTACCCAAAGGAACATGGAAAGGCGAAGAGGGAAGAATATTAGGAATCCGATTAACTCGAAAGCTTATTGAAGAATGGTTAGGTTGGACGACCGATGAGCAAATTTATACAATCTCACAAAAACATTTCAAAAAATATAAACTCTGGGGTATGCTTCAAATAGCATTCAATGCTTCACCATCTGCAGCAGTAATGACTGCTTACCCGAATAGATTTAAAGCTTGGAAATTCAAAATGGCACCTTGGGGCTATTGGCAAGGTGATGATGGAAAACGTCGTGGACAAGAGTTAACAAGATGGTTAATCGAAGAGAAATTGGGATGGAAATCAGATAAAGAAATCTATAGAATCTCTAAACGTCATTTCAGACAAGTTGGTTTAGATTCTATGCTTCAAACATTATACAATGGATCACCATCTGCAGCAGTAATAGCCGCATATCCAAATAGATTTGAAGCGTGGCAATTTAAAATGGCTCCCTTAAATACGTGGAAAGGAGAAATCGGTAAGAAATTAGGAATTGAATTAACTCGAAGGTTCATTGAGGATTGGTTGAAATTTAAAACAGATGAGCAAATATATTCCATAAGACTCCAAGATTTTAAAAAATTTGGATTAGGTGCAATGATTCAGATAATTTTTAATGATTCACCTTCTGCAGCAATAATGGCAGCTTATCCTGGAAGGTTCGAAGCATGGAGATTTAAAGAAGCTCCAAATAATATTTGGAAAGGGGAAAGTGGAAGGAGATTAGGGATAAATTTGACTAAAAGATTGATAGAAGATTGGTTAGGGTGGGATACTGATGAACAGATATATTCAATATCTCAAAGTGATTTCAGGAATCATGATTTGTATCCGATGGTAAAACGAGTTTTTAATAGCTCTCCTTCTGCAGCAGTAATGGCTGCTTATCCAAATAGATTTAATAGAAAAGGCTTTGAAAATGAACAAATACGTCGTTTTCAATATTCAACTAAAATTGGATTGAAAAGTGAAAAAGTATTTCTCGATTTCATTGAGGGCTATTGCAATAAGTACCAAATTAAATGGTTCAAACAGAAACACGTGGGCAATGGCCGAGTTGATTTTTGGTTTGAATCGGATAAAGTAATTGTAATTGATATTACAAGGTCAACAACGAAAAAAACTGTAAAGGAGAAATGGAGAAGGCGAGATTATCACACTGATCCTCGCATTGATGAGGTTTGGATCGTAATAAATTCTGATGCTTTTAGTGAAAAAGATTATGCAGATTTTAGGCGAGATGCTCCAGAAAATGTTGAAATTTATCATATTACAGAGATTTTCGATATGTTTGGTGAGCCACCACGGGAACTGAAACTTGAACTTCAAAAATATGAAATAATAGGATTTTATGATAAAGAAGAAGTAGAGAAACTCTACCAAGAGGCCCTGGCTGAAGGGCGTGATTACCTCATTGAGCGCAAAGAGCATCAGGCTAAACTCGGTGAGTGGTTGGAGGCACAAGAAGGAAAGTAGAAAACATACTCCCATTTCTGTGAAAATCTGCTGAATCAGTTTTATCCGTGTTCTATTAGTAATGAATAATCACCACTTAGAATAAATACCATTTCCAAACGTCTAAACAACAAAATTCATCATCCCAACAGGAGGAACCACGGAATGGTCCTGCGGATAGCAGTACACAACAAGGACAAATGCGCCCCAAAGAAGTGTGCTTTAGAGTGCATCAACTACTGCCCGGTGAATCGCATGGGGGCGGAATGCATCATCATGGGCGAGAAGGGGAAGCCCATCATATCGGAGGAGCTGTGCATAGGCTGCGGTATCTGCGTGCACAAATGCCCGTTTGATGCGATCGTCATCGTCGGCCTCCCGGATGCCCTGAGCGAGGACCTGGTGCATCAGTACGGGGTGAACGACTTTCGCCTGTTCCGCCTGCCGATTCCAAAGGACAGGATGGTCACCGGTCTCCTCGGGATGAACGGTATCGGAAAAACAACGGTCGTCAACATCCTTGCCGGGTACATTATTCCCAACCTTGGAGTGCTGCATACCGAGCCATCCTGGGATGCCGTGCTCGATAAATATTCCGGGACAGAGATCGCCGGGTATCTCAAGAAGATCACAGATGAAAAGCTGAAGGTCTCGATGAAGCCGCAGTACGTGGACAAGCTCGCCAGTCTCTACAAGGGAAAGAGAGTAGACGATCTCCTTTTTTCAACAGGTGAGGAAAAAGAGATAGAACGCCTGATCGGAGAACTCGATCTTAAACCCGTGGTGAAAAGCAGGATGGAAGAGCTTTCAGGCGGCGAGCTCCAGAGAATGGCGATAACTGCAACAATAGCCAAGGATGCGGATGTCTATTTCTTTGACGAGCCCTCCTCGTATCTGGATATCCACCAGAGGATGAAGGTCTCGGAGGTCATCCAGAAATTGGCAGAGAACAAGCCCGTGGTGGTGATCGAGCACGACCTCGCTGCGCTGGATTTCCTTGCAGGCAATGTGCACCTCATGTATGGTGAGAAAGGGGCTTATGGGGTTGTAGCATATCCCAGGGGTGTAAGGACCGCGATCAACACCTATCTTTCCGGTTATCTTCGGGAAGAGAACATCCGTTTCCGGGACAAGGAGATAAGGTTCGAGGCCCATCCGCCAAGGAAGACGTGGGATACCGCACCCCTGCTGCATTTCGGTGAGCTGGTGAAGGACTTCGGAAACTTCAAGGTGGAGACCGGGGGTGGTATCATCCATATAGGGGAGAGCATCGGTGTGGTGGGGGCAAATGCCACGGGAAAGACCACCTTCGTGAAGATGCTCGCCGGGGTTTTGGAGCCCACGAATGGCTGGATCTCCGAGTCGGTGGCGGTGTCCTACAAGCCCCAGTACATCA
>DAOVMN010000228.1 GCA_030630685.1 Thermoplasmata archaeon
AAAATAAAAACTGGAAAGCTGCGGATGGAACATCCGATTGGTGTCTTGAATTAGATACAAGAGATTATGGTGATGGGATTTACAGAATCTATGCCAAAGCCTATGATGGCAAGGATTATTCCGAGATCGTATCGATTGAATTGGAATTCGACAACGAGGAGGAGCCGCAGGAAGAGAACCATCCACCAACTATTGAGGTCTCTGCAGAAAAGCTCGATGACTATAACTACCGAATAACATGGCAGGCAGCCGACCCGGATGGTGACCCCCTCAAGATCGACCTCTACTATGATACGGACACCAACCCCGATAACGGCAGGACCTTTATTATTGAGGACCTGGATAACACCGGAAGCTACGACTGGGGCATCTCGGACATGGGGGAGGGAGACTACTACATCTTGGCAGTGGCACGGGACCCAGGAGGCGGAGAGGGAAGCGATTACAGCGAAAAAATAACCATTTCTCTTCCCGTGTTCGCACCTGACTTCAAGGTGTTATCCATCAAGGCACTTTCTTCTTCGTTTGAACCAGGTAACGCGGTGGTGATCAATGCGGTAATCAGGAATCAGGGCTCCATCCAGGGGGCCGGGAGTGTGGAGTTCCTTGTGGATGAAGTTAGAATATGGAGAGGTCCCATTTCCCTTGGGCCCGGGGATGAGAAAACGGTTGTAGCGATCTGGACCGCTGTTGAGGGGAACCACACCATTACTGTTCGGGTGAGCGTTAACGGTGATTCCAACCCGAATAACAACGAGGCAGCCCAGGTTATCAGCGTGGCCGGTTCCCAACAGAAGAAGGAGAGCGATGACGAGTTTCCTGTGCTCTACGCGGGTTTGGCCCTGGCGGTTATTGGGGTTGTCGTCGGGGTGCTGGCCTACAGGAAGAGGCCTAAAGCGCGGTGCGCTGAGGGTCGGATGAGCCCGCAGGGCTCGTCAAGACAGGTAGGGGAGGGCAGGTGCCCCAGATGTGGGAGCAAGACCCAGTACTCGGAGGCAGAGGACGATTGCTACTGCTGGGAATGTGAGGAATATGTTGGCGAGATGGAAGAAGAGGTGATTGAATAATGGAAGAAGAGGTGATCGAATGACGCATGAAAAAATGAGGGGCATCTGCCTCATAATTGCTCTTCTGGCTGCAGCTTTTTTGCCATTTATACTTCTGAGCGAAAATGCAGAAGCACAGCCCCGTGCTCCGCACAATCCAATAGACATCAGGGATGATGCGGGATTCCTCTCCCCGTCAAACGGTGTGACCAGAGGCACCGGAAGAGAAGATGACCCTTTCATCATTGAAAACTGGGAAATCAATTCTCCTGTAATAAACGGAATCTATATTGAAAATACACAAGCCTATGTGGTTATCAGGAATGTCTGGACCCACAGGGACAACTGGGCGGTTGACTATAATGGAATAGTCATCTCCAATGCGGAGCACATTACAATCGAGGATTGCGAATCCACTGATAACTGGATCGGCATTGTAATAGGATCCTCGGATGTCACTTTGAAAAACAATATCATAAATGACAATAATCATGGAGTGTCCCTCAATTACGGATCCAGGGAATCAATCCCAAAAATGGAAGGGAACCTTGTGAACGGGATAAACATCGACGGCACGATCAATGAAGAAGAGCAGTGCTATTTCTACAACGAGAACGATCTTGTATTCGATGGAAAGGTTGAAAAGTGCGAATCCGAAGGTTACACGGGAGGCTTGACATACCAGGGGATCCTTACGCTCTACGACTGTGAGAATTTCATAATAAAGAACTGTCAATTGGAAAATAATGCAATCGGTATTCTCCTGGGTCATTCCAACGGGACGATTACAGATAATCTGATCCTGAACAATACCTGGTTCATTGCTGTCGAGTGTTATTCCTCCTCGCCTTTGATCGCAAGAAATAACATCTCACACAACGGCTGCGGGGGTATTCACTGCAGCGGGGGAAGCTCCCCGCACATCAGGGATAATTATATCGGTTACAATACTGCCGGAACCGGATACGGAATCAGGATGATGGATGCCGATTCGAATCCCATTATCGAGAACAACATGATCACAGGCCATAGACCTCATGATGGGATATGGGTCGACGAAGGTTCCAGACCGGTTGTACGACACAACCTCATTTTCGATAATCTCGAGGGGATTGCGATCCAGAGAAGAAGCGGCGGCATTTTCGAGAACAACACGATTGAAGGGAACGACATCGGGATATTCACAGGCACCGGGAGCACACCGCTTATCCAACATAATCAGATAATCCGGAATATCAGGGGAATACACTGTCCGAATGGTCTGGATTCCAATGAGGATACTCTGATAACGAACAATAACATATCAAACAACAGGGACGAGGGAATATTCTGCTTTTATCATTCGGAGCCCCAGATTAGAGGGAATAAATTATCCCAGAATGATATTGGTGTTTTTTGCAAGAGAGATGCAAACCCGAAAATCAATAAAAACTTAATATCAGGGAACCAAAGAGGTGTCGTAGTTGAAGGAAGGAATTCAGGTGATAATCACATTCCCTCCCGTCCAATAGTTCATGAGAATAATTTCATCGGCAATACAGAATATGCTGTTTACAACGAGCATGAAGGTAATGACGCCAACCTGGATGAGAACGGGGAGCAGGTAATCATCGATGCAGAAAACAACTGGTGGAACGCCTCCGACGGCCCGGGGGGCGCAGGCGCGGGCAGCGGCGACGCGGTGAGCGAATATGTGGATTACGAACCCTGGCTAAATGAACCGTTAGAGTGGAATCATGCACCATCTATTGAAATTCTAATGCCGGGAGAACATGAAGTGGTGAGTGGGACCTGCAAAATCAAAGGAACGGCCTCGGACCCGAATGGAGACGACGAGCTGGTGAGAGTGGAGATCAGTATCGACGACGGGGAATGGAAAGAGGCCGATGGTACGACGGCCTGGAGATACGATTGGGACACCACGAAAGTAGAAGACGGAAATCACACGATCTATGCAAGGGCCTTCGACGGCGAGGTTTATTCCGGGGTATACACTGTCGTTGTTACTGTGAATAATTCGCAGGGGGGCCATGCCCAGTCCGATGATGATGACGACGATCTCGATATCTTATTGTGGGTCGTCGTTCCCGGGGTCGTTATCGCGTGCGCAGCGCTGGGTCTTATCGGATATTTGAGATCAAGAAGGGAGGAGGTTCTCTGTCCAAGATGCGGTGGTGAGACCCAGTACTCCAAGGAGGAGGATGACTACTACTGCTGGGAATGTGAAGAATACATAAGCGAGATAGAAGAGGAAGTGAAAGGATGAAAAAAAATCCCCTGAAAACAAAAACCATGCGGCTCATGGCGGCAATCATTGTGATAGTCCTGCTAACAACCTCCATCGGATATCACCTTTACGAATCCGACGATGAGGGGAAATTCGAAAAGAACATGAGGATATTGCCAGGGGAATTCTCCTATGTAAAGGTCAGAGGAGACGAGGGCTCCGGCATGACACAACCGCTTCCACCCTTTCCAAAGAATGTAAAATCCGCCATCAACCGCGTTCCCGGGTGGCTGAAAAGGGACCTGGAAAAGAAATTCGTCGAGCTCTCACAAAAAAATATCCATGTGAGCACCAGGGGCACACCTTCCCTCGCAGATTTTGACCTGGACGGTGATTACGATCTGATCGTGGGCAGCGGTGACGGTAATGTCTATTTCAAGGAGAACACGGGCTCCAATTATTATCCCATATTCACCCCTACCGAGCTGACAGATTCGATATCCGTGGAAAGCAACAGCGCACCAGCAATCGTGGACCTGAACGGCGATGGCAACACCGATCTCGTTGTTGGAAGGCAGGACGGAACATTGACATGTTACCGGAACGAAGGCGACAACAGGAAGCCGGTATGGGAAGAGGATGACACCGTGTTTGCCGGAATCGATGCCGGCAGCAACAGCAGGCCCGTGTTCGTGGACTATGACAGGGACGGGGATTATGATCTGATCGTGGGCGGTAATACCAATCGTGTAACCTGGCTTTATTACTATGAAAACTCAGGCACTCCGGAAGAGCCCGACTGGGAAATCCGTCCCGAGGAATTCACACTGCTGGAACCCGGGATCCTGGACTATCCTTTTCCTGCGATTGCGGACATGGACAACGACGGCGATTTCGACCTCACCCTTGGAGGCAGGGACGGGCGCCTGCGATATTTCGAGAATACCGGGGACATCTATGCCACTATCTGGAGGGAGGTGCCTTCCCTCTACCCGGATATCGATGTCGGTAGGATGGCCTGTCCGTCCTTTGCGGATATAAACGGGGATTCACGCATCGATCTGATCGTTGGAAATAATAACGGGACATTCTTCTCATTTCCAAATCACGGCACGCCCGAGCACCCGCGCTTCGTTGCCCTGAGCACTGGAACGATCTACTGTTCGGGCTCTGCGGGTGAGATAGCGAGCGAG
>DAOVMN010000514.1 GCA_030630685.1 Thermoplasmata archaeon
AGCCTTGAAAGGAAGAACGCCCGATCGTACCAGAAGCCGCGTCCGCTGTGGGCCATGACGATCCTCAGATCCGGGAAGTCTGCTGCAACCTCATCGAGGTGAAGGGGATCCCCATATTTCATCTTGGAGTTCTTGTAGATCGAGGAGCCGGTGTGGAACATGATGGGAATATCCAGTTCCACCGCACGTTCGTAGAGGGGATAGACATCCCTCTGGTTCGGGAAGAAGTGCTGGTAGGTCGGGTAGAGCTTCAAGCCCCTGAACCCCATTTCCCTAACGCATTTTTCCAGCGATTCCCCAGGGTTCGGTGTGGTAATCGGATTGATGGAGGCAAAGGGAATAAACTTTTCTCGTCCTTTACAGAACCCGTGAACATAGCTATTTGGCACTACACCCGTTGTGAGGGGGGAGTCCTCAGCCAGGATAACTGCATAAGTCACACCCTCCCCAGCAAGGTATTCTTCCAGCCCGGCAGGGCTCATAAGTTCCTCGAAGTTCCGAAAGAGGATGGGATTGACCTCGCCAAGGTATTCTATCACCCAGGGATGCCAGTCCTCCTTTCTCCCGACGTGAATATGGAAATCTATGACCTTGCCTGTATACATGGTAACAACTCAAATGGACTTTTTCTTTTGGCCTTAAGTTCGGGGGAGCGGGTCCAGTGATGCAGAGGGGGCGGCAGGGTGATCCGAGAGGAATCGGCATGGTCCCTTGGGTCTTATGTTCCCTCCTTGATCCTTTCGAAGGCCTCCCGGTAATGATTAGGGAGCCTTCTTGGTTTTCGCTCGTCATCCACATAGACGTGTGAGGTGTATCCCTCCCCAACCAGGGTGAATGTCCCGTTCTCCTCCACACGATAGATCTCCGAGCGGACCTTGAAGCCCTTCTCCCGGATATCATCGAACCTTGTCCTGATCTCAAGGATATCATCGAAGTGGGCGGGGGCCGGATAGCGGCAGTGGGTCTCAACGATGGGGATGTCCCTGCGGTAGGGAATGCCGAGCTCCCTGAACATCTCCATCTTGCCCACCTCGAAATAATGCATGAAGTTCCCGTAGTAGATGACCTCGGCAGCATCGGTCTCGCAGTATCGCGCCCGGATTCGTGTGATGAAGGTCTTCATGGATATTCCCTGCCTCTCGTTGCTTGTGGGATACTTCAATTTTCCTATTGTGAGGGGTGTGTGGGGTAGGGCGGGCCTGGGAAACGGTGGGGCATTGAGGGAAGGGGAACAATGGGGGGGTGGGAGAACCTGGGGAAACTGAGGGG
>DAOVMN010000513.1 GCA_030630685.1 Thermoplasmata archaeon
CGTTATTCGTATTGGATGCTGTGACAACAGATTATGACGAGACGAGATTCAACAGGATCGTTGAGTATT
This sequence comes from Thermoplasmata archaeon, assembly GCA_030630685.1. Lineage (GTDB taxonomy): Archaea > Thermoplasmatota > DAOVMN01 > DAOVMN01 > DAOVMN01 > DAOVMN01. The sequence continues at coordinate 70 of DAOVMN010000513.1, forward strand.
TGGGAAAAAAGGTGCCATACGTTTTGGTAACAAAACTAAGTCCCTACGAAAGAAGCGAGGAATTAGTGGTAAAACATACGGTGTAGTATGATTAGAAAATTAATTGATGCCCGCAATTCATTCCGGGTGGTGGGGTCTGGGCCCCCGGGGCATAAAGGTGCGCCCCCCAAAGGGCGGAGGCATTTTGGTTATTAGAATTGGGATAGGACTTTCTACTCGCAGTTTCAACTACAAATCGGTAGTATTTTCCGCCAAGCGTTTTTATGCTTTCCTATATTCACACCGCCTCTCTCGAAGGGAGAATGTTTGTGTGACCCAAATGTTGGCTTCGCCCCATCAATCCATGATGACTTCCTTACCGAACACCGCATCGATGTAGAGCTTGCGCCTCTGCTTCAGCTCCTTGTCCTTTATCGTAAACTCCCAGACAGGGAACGCCAGCCTCTGTACACGGTCCGGCTTGATCCCGAACGTGGTTTCCATCTTGGAGCGGGTCTTCTTATCGGTAAAGGTGAATCTGGGGGGGCCCACAGGGAGCTCGCTGCACTTCTTCACGGATATCCCCACCTCTTCCAGGAAGTCGAGTTTGCCGGGGTCCTTAGTGCTAAGGTCTGAGAACTTCACGACATCCCCCACATTCAGAAGTCTCCCATTGATTCCGTGGAAATACACGCTGTAATGTTGGACCTCCTTCTTTCCGATGACGGGTATCTTGAGCCATCCGGTGTAGTATTCGGCATTGAAGCCCACCCTCCAGAGAGGAACGAGCCTCAGGTTGGCATCCTCGATAATCTCCTTCTTGAAGAAGATAAGGGACCCTTCCAATTTTTTTCTTGCCTCCCTGATGACCTCGTTCTGGGGATACCTGATCTCTGCGAACAGCATGGAATCGGATGGGAGATCCTCGATGCTCAGGTTCTTCCCGAGCGCAAAGAGGTCCGAGCCACCCTGCCGCTTTGGTACTATACCGCCAGTTTCCACACCACTCGCATCCTCTGAGGCCACCATGAAGCCCTCGAAATACTCCTTGATATTTTTCGGGATATGGTCGGAGAGCCCGTCCTCGTCCAGGGTTACGTGCTTGGTAATGAGATAGCGCACCTTGATATCTTCAGGAGAAGACAGCACATCCGGTGCAATAAGCACGAACTCGCCAGGCCTCAGTGATGGAAGCTTTGCAAGAAGGTCCGCATGCCTTGTGAG
>DAOVMN010000293.1 GCA_030630685.1 Thermoplasmata archaeon
ATGAAGGCCACCTCTCCGGCAGGCATCTGAATCTCTCCCTGGTTGATGCCATTGAGGTAGTCCAGTGTGCGATTGAAGAACCACATCCCGTCGTCCGTAAAGTACAAGGGGTCGTATGTAAATGCCACACCTTTGCCGCCGGTGGTTTCGTTCTCATTGTAGAGCAGGGTGTAGTAGGATGCGGAGTAACTACTGTAGGCCAGAGCTCCCCACCCGGCGGGAATGCCCGAGCTTATGTATTCTATGGTATCGCTTGTAGAAAGCCCGAAGGTGTAGCCGTAATATGGTTCCGCAAAGGACTCCTGCCCGGAGACGTACATGCTCCTGAAGTCATTCCCCCAGCCTGAGCCCCAAGACCCACCGAGGTTCCGACCTCCGCTGTGGAGGAGGAGCACCTTCTTGCCTTTTTCTATCCATTCGTTGATCTTCCATGATCCGACATCGTTGTAAGTGGAGTATTCGGTGACAACAATCAACGAAGCATCACTGTAATTATAGAAGCCCGATTCGAAGGCGGAGGCATAGGTGACAACGTAACCGCAATCCACCAGGATATCGGCCACTTTCTCTTCCCGTGGTGTCAGGACGGGGATGTCCGGGTATATGGAATCGATTATGAGAACGGCATCCCCGGCAGGAACGTCCTCGAGCTCTATCTCCTCCCCGGCAGCATAGGTGATCATGGTGCCGAAGACCTGCTCTCCCCTGTCCGACAGGTACACCAAGGAATAGGGGAATAACACGCCGCGCCCGCCCGAGCTGGCGTTCTCCCTGTATCCGCTCTTATAATAATATGAGCTCCATACATCCACACAGTTCCAGTTCACGGGGTAGTTGTCGTACCAGTGGTAGGCATAACCGGCAGATTGCATGGTGACCGTTGAGCCCCTGTACGGGGCCATGAACGCCTCGTCACTGGAGCCATAGAGATAGTATGACGAGGTGCTTGAAGGATAGAGATCCAGGTTGGCCACTCCGTAATAGAGCAGCACGACACTTCGCCCGTAGTCGTCTATGAGGCTCTCGATGTCATCGACGCTGACGTACCAGGAGTCTTCCGCAAAGACTATCATCTCGAACCGAGAAAGGTTGGCCACATCGATATTCGACCCATCCACGATGGTGACCCTGATGTGGTTCACCCCAAGGAGATAATGGGCAGCATTTTCATTCACGGTCAGGAAATCGGGTTGATTGACCACCAGTGCCGTATCCGGGAGGTGCGTCCGATATACCGGCGTCATGCTGGTGACCCCTTCGGCATCCACGGCCTTTATATAGTAGTACACAAGGTCATCAGGACTCGCTGTATCTATAGTGCCGGAGTATATATCTCCCACACCGGACATGGGTACGGAGGTCCATGAGGATGATTCTTCATCGTAGGAATAGTAAAGTGTCGCACTCTGGACATTGTCGTCATCTGTGATCTCCGCGGATATTACGATGTCATTTCCGCCGGGTGTCTCGGTGATGTTGATAATGCTCGGCGGGTAGTTTGCCATGTATGTACTGAAGGTGGCAACCGGGGATCTCACCGTGTTCATCGCCATGTCGGTTGCCTCAATGTAATAGTCTACATCCATTTCTGTATAAGTCGGCGGGATGTATACCATGAAATCGGTTTCCGGCAGGCTATCGTATTCTATGACCCTGATCTCGGAGACTACGACATCGTTGCCCAGCACCCTCTCAAAGTTCAGGGTGAGGTTGCCGTCCCGGTACGCCCCTGCCGGGATCGGGAACCTGTAGGTTGTCGCCCTATAACTGGAAAGTGTTAGAGGACCATGTATCGGGTAACCGCCGGAGGTGAGCTGCTGTAGCCTTGCCTCGTCCCGGTTCTGCAGGTAGGTCACCTCCACCGCGTAATACTTAGACGGATCCACCGGGAACTCGTATATCACGACAGTCTCGTGGCTGCGCGCCGTGCGTTGTGCGTCGGTTGTGTGGTGCCACAGGTCTCTCCACATGGAGGTGGCATCTCCCTGGACAAAGTAGTCGTCCTCGGGCGAGCCGCAGTCTGCGTAGAATAATTCTGTCCCGTCCCCGATAACAACCTCATCCATCCTTATCGGGCACCATGAACCGTCAGGTTTTATATGTACCAGATATGTACTGTGGAGCTCCTCGGCATCCGAGGCGTTGGCGTGTATGGGGATGTATTCGTAAGCACTCTGGTGGCCAGGGTATTCCGTGTAATCCCGGATCATCGGAGCATTCGCATCTATCTCCAATGTGAATATTTCGGAGGTGTTCTCGTTGCCGGCGATATCGATAGCACTGACATAATAATAGATGGTGCCGCTGGCAGCTCCCGGTATCCTGGCAATCATGTCCCTCGGGACCCCGGAGGCGTAGAGAGATTCGTAGGTGAATCCTATGGAATAGTCGTAGACCTCGGCCTCTGGTGAACCGTCGCCTGTGAAATTATAGACATGTAGATAGTTCCACGTGGCATAGGCCACCTCTATCTCGCCATCATTATCGAGATCACCCCAGATGGGTACCCGGTTATAATAGATGGTGTCTGTTCTGGATATATAAGCCTCCTCTTTTAGGTAAGCATCACCGGATCCTGTCTCCTGCCAGAAGGAATACACCCGCGTGTAGTACGAGTATTCCCAGACATGCTCCTCCGGATTATACCATTGGTAATAAGAAGATACCACTACCTCATTCCTGCCGTCCCCGTCCCAGTCCATGATCGCTCCCGGATAATAATAAAACTCAGATGATGACAAGGTGTACTCCAGCGTTATTCCTTCCCTGCCTATCTCATATATACGCAACTCATTATAACATCCGGCCACGATCTCGTTCAGACCGTCGTTGTCGATGTCTCCCACCTCGAAATGATACGGATTTATATCACCGGAATTCCAGATTTCCACCAGTTCCCGGTCCACGATATCATAGGCACGAAGATAGTTCCAGTTATCTCTTATTATAATTTCCTCCCCTGGATCGCCATCGATATCAACGAGCCTGAGAGTATATATACTGTAGGGCAATTGGAATACATGCTTCAGGGCATAAGCAGAGCCGTCCCACTCGTACACGTAGATTATGCCCGAGGTGTCGGGTATGACGATGTCGGGAACCCCATTGGCGTCTATGTCCCCGGCATCTATGGAATAGACATAGTTATTATTGATGTAATCTTTATTCCAGCCAAGATCTGTCTGATGGTCGTATCCCGAGCCGTTCCACTGATAGATGTGTGCCAGTATGCCGTCGTTGTAATAGGTGTTCGCAGCTATCAGATTCACCCGACCGTCCATGTCCGTGTCCGCAGCCGCGAAGGCGGAGCCGCGGTCATTCACCCATGAGGTGCCGTCCAGATCGTATTCCACGCCGTAGGTATCATTGAATATCTTGACACTGAAGTAGTCAGTACCGGCAACGATCTCCGCTTTTCCATCCTCATCTATGTCTGTGGTATCGCTCCTTGGTATGAACTCCGATGCCTCCCAGTTCTCGTTGTCATAACTGTAATGGAGGGTGTAATGTTCAAGCTCGAAATTATCGGTAACGAATGC
>DAOVMN010000343.1 GCA_030630685.1 Thermoplasmata archaeon
ACCGCGGCGGGGAGATCAAGGTCCGTGACCTCATCATTTTCCTGCCGGCAAGCCTCACCTTTATCGTTGGGATAAACTATTTTGCGGGCTGGCTCAAGCTCAAGAAAGGCTGGAAGACGAACTACACCCGGAAGATCACCCACATCTCCAACTTCACATTTTTAATGGCCCTCACATTCTTCGGAGGCTACACAGCATCCCTCATCTTCGGTCTCCTGATAATACCATACGGGATCATAATCATCATAGCCGGTGACGGGAACATCTTCTACGAGGCCGTTGCCAGGGAGCAGGACCACCCCTACCGGGCTTTTTATCTGATCATGCCATCCGTTGCAACCATCATTGCGGTTCTTCTCAATCGCACTTTGTTTGGTGATTATGCAAATCTCGGGTATCTGGTAGCAGGCTGGGGAGATGCTGTTGGTGAGCCCATCGGCGTAAGGTTCGGGAGGCACCGCTATAAGGTCCCCACACTCACCGGAATCCTGTGCACCCGCTCCATCGAGGGGAGTGCAGCGGTTTTCACGATGGGGTCATTTGCCGCTGCTTTTTCCATGGTCGTCCTTCTTGGCGTCTCCCCTCCTCTCGCCATCGCAGCCGGAATCGCTGCGGGATTAGGCGCCGCACTTGTGGAGGCTGCTTCTTTCCACGGGATCGACAACTTCACGATCCAGGTGGCCGCGGTTTCTCTGGCCTACTTTATCCTAAAAGTGATGCTCTAAGAAGAAACATTTGAAATGCTTTTTTAGTCGAACTTTCCACAAATTATAAATACAAATCTAAATCACGCTCTTTTAATCAAAAAACCCAAGAGGTTGTAACATGATGAAAATCAAAATAGCCGCTCTCTTTGTGACCCTGATTCTCTCCCTCCAGATCGGATCCCTAATGGTTTCGGGGGAGGAATCGGAAGAACCGCCCCTGGCTTACGGGGAAGAAAAGGAATTCATGCACTGGATCAGGGACAGGAATCATAACGGGATCGATGACCTCCTTGACTCGAAACTCGATAAAAACCCGGGCCAGTACGTTGACCTATACGTGGATTATGATCATTATCCAACATCAAAGGACAGGGAAAGAGTGAGTAGATACCTAAATATCTACTATGCCCCGAAATATATCAATACCCTCTGTGCGCAGGATGTTCCAATCAGGAACGTAAGGGACATCGCCGCCCTCCCCGGGGTCGTCATGGTGGAGGAGCAGCTCCCCTTGAAGACGATGCTCGACATCAGCAACCGTGCAATCAAGGCACGGCAATCCGATGTGTATGCGGATGAGAACGAGTGGGGCCAGTATACCTATAAAGGCTACGGTATAACCGTGGCAGTTCTCGATACCGGCGTGGATGATGCACATCCTACCTTTGGACCCCAAGATAATAAGAGATACCTCGGGGGATACGATGCCACCAAGGCCATCGAGACGAATCCAACGGACAACGATGGCCACGGTACCCATGTGGCAGGTATTATCCTTGGTCAGGGTGGAGGAGACGATGACCCTGATAATAACTTCACGGGCGTGGCTCCCGATGCAAAGCTCATCGATGTGAAGGTTCAGGAATCCACCAGTGCCTTTGCATCAGCGGACTTCATCCGTGGCGTGGATTGGTGCATCGAGCAGCACGATAATAGAAGGGAATGGCATGAAGAACAGGGTGCGTATAATGGGATCGATATTCTCTCTGTTTCCCTTGGGGACAATAGCAATGATGACGGACAAAGCGCCACGGCCCGGGCCGTGAACAGGGCTGTGAGTCACGGGCTGATTGTGGTGTGTGCCGCAGGGAACAATGGTGAGAATAGGATCAACGCCCCAGGTAGTGCTGACCGAGTTATTACCGTGGGAGCGATCGACGATAATGTAACAATAGACCGTGAAGATGACCTGATCTGGGATGGCTCCAACTACGGTCCAAGAAGGGATGACGGGGACGATGACCATCTGGACGAGCTCAAGCCCGATGTCGTTGCTCCGGGCGTAAATATCATGTCCGCGAGCAATAACTATGAGATCGGTGCGGATTACACCGAGATGACCGGTACCTCACAGGCCACTCCGCATGTAGCGGGTGTCTGTGCACTGATGCTTCAATCCAAAACGAATCTCAGGCCCGACAACGGAACAAAGAATATCAAGCTCATCATTCGCAGGACCTCGGAGATGCCTGATGGGATAAAAGCATCACAACCCGCCATCGATAATAAATGGAATGCCTCCTACGGATGTGGTCTCCTCGATGCCTACAAGGCGGTGTGGTACGCGGTAACGTCGGCAGAGGTCGAGGTTTCTGCCATTAATTTTGAGGATAACGAACCCAATGAAGGTGAGTCCATCTGGATCGAGGTACGGGTAACCGAGACCAAGGGCATCGATGTCGGCGGCGGGGTTGTTAAAATATACAAGGATTCGATAGGCGATGGTAATAAGATTCTTGAGGAGGACCTGAACGGCCTTGTGGACGGTGGATCAAAAACCTACAACATATACAACCACAGGGTCAAAGGGGGAGATAACAAGATCATTGTCAAAGTTACCGATATGGATGGAGCAGGCGATGTCGAGGATGAGAAAACGGTCTATGCGAACTATAGGCCGACTGCCGAACTCCACACGGATGGGCGGAAGCGCATAGAGTATAATGTCGATCCCGAACAGAAGATCCACTTCCATGGTAATGCCTCGGAGGACCCGGAGCACGATAACATCACCTTCAAGTTCGATATGGATGATGGTACTGTTCTGGGCTATTCCGATACCTCCTGGATAGGGCATGCATTCGAGAACGGAAGGTATAGGGTAAGCCTTAGGGTAAAGGATGAACATGGCGCCGAGAGTATACCGGACGAGGTGGTCATAACAGCCAACCTGGACCCAACCGCGGATGCCGGTGATGACATCGTGAAGGGTAAAGGGGACGAAGTGGAGTTCCAGGGCACTGCATTCAATGACGGGGACCATGACGACCCCAACGATGAGATCGTGCTCTATGAATGGGATTTCGAAAATGATGGAGTGTACGAGTTCGAGGATGATAAAAGCGGTTATGCCACCCACACCTACAACGAACTCGGGGATGATTATGTAGC
>DAOVMN010000301.1 GCA_030630685.1 Thermoplasmata archaeon
ATCGATGGAAATTTTAAATAAAAGAGCGGATTGAGGATGCATCGTTTCCACGAGGTTACACCATGATTTCGGAAATATCCGCCAATACGTCCATCAAGAGCAGGGAATACTCCACGGTCTCCGAGGTATCAGGGCCCCTCATGGTTGTAGAAGGGGTGGCCGGTGCAGCCTACGGAGAGGTCGTAGAGATCAGGGCACCGGACGGAAAGCTCCGCCTCGGGCAGGTGCTCGAAGCACGCCTAAATGCCGCAGTTATACAGGTTTTCGAGGGGACCAGAGGCCTGGACACGGGTGTGACCTCGGTCCGGTTCACTGGAGAGACCATGAAGTTTGGTGTTTCAAGGGACATCCTCGGACGGGTTTTCGACGGCACTGGAAAGATCATCGACGGCGGACCCGAGCTTATCCCTGAACAAATGCGTGACATCAACGGTGAGCCCATCAATCCCACGGCACGGGAATATCCAAGGGAATTTATCGAGACCGGCATGTCAACCATTGACGGGATGAATACCCTTGTGCGGGGCCAGAAGCTTCCGATTTTCTCGGCAAGTGGATTGCCCCATAACGAGCTGGCGGCCCAGATTGCCAGGCAGGCCAAGGTAAAGGATCAGGGCGAGCAGTTCGCTGTGGTGTTCTGTGCCATGGGCATTACTTCCGAGGAGGCCAACTTCTTTGTCAGGGATTTCGAAAGGACCGGTGCATTGGAAAGATCCGTCCTTTTTCTGAACCTCGCGGACGACCCGGCAGTCGAGAGGCTTATTATCCCTAGAATGGCCCTTACTGCAGCGGAATATTTAGCCTATGACCTGGATATGCATGTATTGGTGATATTGACCGACATGACAAACTATGCGGAAGCCCTTCGAGAAATAGCGGCAGCACGTGAGGAGGTGCCTGGAAGAAGAGGATATCCTGGATACATGTACACCGACCTTGCGAGTGTCTATGAGCGCGCCGGGCGTATCAGGGGGAGGGAGGGTACAATCACCCAGATCCCGATCCTTTCCATGCCTGACGATGATATTACCCACCCCATTCCGGACCTTACGGGTTACATCACCGAGGGCCAGATCGTGCTCTCAAGGGAGCTTCACAGGAAGGACATCTATCCACCCATCAATGTGCTCCCCTGCCTTTCCCGATTGATGAAACACGGTATCGGCAAGGATAGAACCCGTGAGGATCATGACGATGTTTCCAACCAGCTCTATTCCTTCTATGCCGAGGGCCGGGATCTGAGGGACCTTGTTGCAGTTGTAGGGGAGGAGGCACTCACCGAGCGTGACAGGATCATCCTGAGGTTTGCGGATGAGTTCGAGAGACGGTTTGTCAGGCAGTCCAAGGAGAAGGGGAGGAGTGTAGACGAGACCCTTACCCTTGCCTGGGCCCTCCTTTCCATGATTCCTCCCGAGGAGCTCAAGAGGATCGATGAGAAGTACATCGAGAAGTACTATCCAAAGAAATAATGCATTTGATTTTGCCAACCCCCAGCCCCTTACCGAAACCTTAATATCAAAACTACGGTGGGCTTAACATTAATACAATTAGTGGGGAATATCGTCATGATGAAACACATTTATTCATTCAACGAAGGTAGCGCGGAAATGAAGGGCCTGCTTGGAGGCAAAGGAGCCAATCTGTCCGAGATGACAAGACTTGGTCTGCCCGTCCCGCCCGGGTTCACCATCACCACCAAGGCGTGTAGGGAATATCTTGAAGGCGGAGAAAGGCTTCCCGAGGGACTCGTTGATGAGTTCAAAGAGCATCTGAGGCTTCTTGAGAAGGAGACCGGTAAAAAATTCGGTAGCCCTATTAATCCGCTCCTGCTCTCTGTAAGATCCGGGGCACCTGTCTCCATGCCTGGGATGATGGACACGATCCTGAACCTCGGGCTGAACACCAGAACGCTCAGAGGGATGATAAAGAAAACCAACAATCCAAGATTCGTTTACGATAACTACCGCCGACTAATTCAAATGTTCGGTGAGGTGGTCATGGGAGTGGGACATGATTCCTTTGAAAAGGCTATCGAGGGCATGAAAAAAAAGAAAGGGATAACCCGGGACATAGACCTTGATGAGAACGATCTTAAGGACCTTTGCACCAGATTCAAGAAGATCATCAAGACCAAGACCCCCAAGGAATTCCCCGAGGATCCCATGGATCAGCTCATCATGGCCCTAAAAGCGGTTTTCAAGTCATGGTCAAACAAGCGGGCTATCGAGTACAGGAAGTTAAACCGCATCCCGGATGACCTTTACACCGCGGTGAATATCCAGACCATGGTGTTCGGGAATATGGGTCCGGACTCCTTTACAGGCGTGGGATTCACCAGGGATCCCGCAACAGGTGTGAAGAGACTCTATGGCGAGTACCTTGTGAATGCTCAGGGGGAGGATGTCGTGTCCGGGATACGCACACCCAAGCATATCGACGATTTGAAGGATGAGTTTCCCAAGCGATACCTCGAATTAGCCACGATATGCCGCACACTGGAACGCCATTACAAGGACATGCAGGACCTTGAATTCACTGTGGAAAAAGGGAAGTTCTACATCCTCCAGACCCGGACCGGAAAAAGGACAGGGAAAGCAGCGGTGAAGATCGCGGTGGACATGGTCAAAGAAGGGCTCATCATTACGGATGATGCACTCCTCAGGGTTGACCCGAATGCCGTGGAACACCTTCTCCACCCTGAGATCGATCCAAAGGCGGAAAAGGAAACTACGCCTATCGCCGTCGGCCTCCCCGCCTCCCCCGGAGCAGCCTCCGGTATCGTGGTATTCGAGGTGGAGGATGCTGTTCAAAAAGAGGGGAAAGGTGTGATACTTGTCCGTGTGGAAACAACCCCCGAGGATATCAAAGGAATGGCCGCCTCGATCGGCATCCTCACAACACGGGGAGGAAAGACCTCCCATGCCGCCGTGGTTGCAAGGGGAATGGGCAAACCCGCAATAACCGGTGTGGAGGATGCCTCGATAGATTATGACGCAAAGGAGATCAGATTCGGGAACGGCCCTGTAATTCACGAGGGAGAAACCATAACCATAGACGGGGGGAGCGGCAAGGTTTTCATAGGAGAGATGCCCACCATCGAGGCAGAGTTCACCAAAGAGCTAAAGATCCTTCTATCCTGGGCTGATGCGGTCAGGCGTCTCGATGTTCGCGCCAATGCTTCTACACCTGAGATGGCGGAAACCGCTCTGAAGTTCGGGGCCAGGGGGATCGGTCTCTGCCGAACCGAAAGGATGTTCAATTTCGAGGACAGGCTTGATATCGTGGTGGAGATGATCCTTGCCAACGAAAAGAGGGAGCGGTTAAAGGCACTGAGAAAGCTTCAGCCCATGCAAAGGCAGGACTTTATCGAGATATTCCGCACCATGAAGGACTACCCGGTCACAGTCAGACTCCTGGATATCCCGCTCCACGAGTTCCTTCCACCAGCCGAGGATTTGATCAAAGAGATCATGGAGATGAAGCAGTCCGGTGC
>DAOVMN010000244.1 GCA_030630685.1 Thermoplasmata archaeon
GCAGGTTGTGGGACCCGATCCTGGCAGCACTGCCGGGCTGTACCGTGATGTTGATGATGGTGGAACCGCCCGGTTCAACCACTGCTTTATCTTCGAAGGTGAACCAGTACCAGTCCATGTGGGCCCCGGTAGGTTCTTCTCCGGTCTTGGTGAAGTGGTATGTTTCCACTCCGTTACCCTCGCTCATCAATGTCATTTCCAGGGTCTTTGTTTCCTCCTTGTTCAAATCCACCGAGGGGTTCGAGGCAAAGAATGCATAATAGTATTCCTCGATATTTACCTGGGCAGGGAAGGTCTTCGTTGTCTTTCCCTCCTCCTCCACAAGGTTTTCCCTGGCACTATCGGAATAGACAAGGACCTTTATGTCCTTGGTAATGTTGTCTGAAATGGCATCCGAATCGGCCTTGTATCTTGGAACCGTCACACTAAGGATAGCCTCGGCGCTCGCTTTCGGCTCGAGGGTAACGCTTGTGGGCGAGAGTTGTGCCCATTTGTTGTATTTCCCTATGGTGGAGTTGGGCCTCTCGTCCATCATCTCGAGTTTGAATGTGTCCCTGTTCGTCCCGGAGTTCTCTACGGTTATGGTGAAGTTAAACCATCCTGGATCTGTATGGGTGGGATAGACAGACTTCAGCACCTCCTCGCTCGCTAAGGTTACACCGTAGGTTTCCCCGATCTCCACGTCCACCGTGGTGTTCTCATAGATATCCAGCTTATCCTCCTTTGCAAGCTGCGAGATGACGGTAACAAGGAAATCTTCGATCTTCGGTGCCTCTCCACCCTTTATCTCAAACTTAATACTTACCGTTGTCTGATTGTCCGCACCGATTGTTTCGGTGAGTGGTGGAGTGATGTAAATAGTGGTGTTGGTACCTTCTGGTTTTTCAACCTTGATCTCGTAGTAATCCGGGCCTGTTCCAGTATTCTTGATGATAAGTTCCAGGGTCTTGTTGTATCCCGGATATATCTTCACATCCGCGGGTATGTTTATGGAGACATCATAGGTCTGGTTCACATTCACGGTGATGTTCTTCATTAGTTTCTCCTCATCGTCATGGAACTGGAACCATACCAGAATTATTACCGTTTCCGGTATTGCTTCATCTGACACCTGCACCTCGATATCCACCGTTCTCATCGCATTGCTGTCCAGATCGAAGGTGCGCGGGGTCGGGGTAACCACCCATCCTGCCGGGATGTTCGTTTGATTATCTATTTTAATAGGAACATCCACGGTAACGGAATCCGTGCCCGTTCCGGTATTGTTAACCTCCCACTGGTATATCACGGTGGCGTCCGGGTCTGCCTTGTAACCCGTGGGTGCGGAGACCAGTGAGGCCTTGATCTCGTAGGACTGGTTCACGTCCACCGTAAGCCTGATCGCCTTTTCTATGTCCTCGTCCTCGTCCGAGGTCACGGTGATATTGAAATAGAACTTGGCCTTGGGGGTCTTGTCCTCCACGAACACCCTCACACGCTTGGTGGTCTGGTTGTTGGGTCCTAACTCCTCGGTGCCTGTGCCCTCCGGGAAGGAAATGGTGAGTTCGTCGGGCACGTCCCTGTAATCGAAGGTGAAGGTATCCACTCCTGTTCCCTTGTTGGTCACCTGGATGTCGAAGTGGGTGAAGTTGTTCTCATCCCCCTTCTTGATGGGCTCATTTGTGGTCAGGTCAAGGGCATGAAGCTCGTCCACCACCACAGAGAGATTGATGGTCTCATCGACAGTTGCCCTCCCGTCCGAGACCGCTTTGACACTGAGGTTGTAGGTTTCGGGGTCCTCCCTGCCAGGGACCTTCAGGTTCAGGACAACATCCTTTGAATCATCCTTGGCAATAGTGCCGGTGTTGCCCGGGAGGTTCATGAACCAGCCGGCCGGAAGTCCATTGAGGGAAAGGTAGAACTTGTCGTCCCCTGTTCCTGTGTTGGTGATGGTAAGGGTGAAATTCACCTCTTTCAGCTTACCCTGGATCTTCGAAGGAGTGATCTGCTGGGTATTGAGATCGGAGACTATGTCCAGGCTGTAGGTCTGGTTCACGTCCACATAGATCGTTATCGTCCTCTCGACACTAATATCACCCTCGGAGGTGATGGTGATGGGTATACTATAGGTAGCGATGGTCTCCTTGAACGGCACTGAGACGGTAGCATTCACGTCCCCCTCCACCTTCACCCCGAGGTCCAGGGTTACGGGATCGAAGGAAAGACTCCACCCGCCAGGTGTATTGTCGAGATCCGCCTTGAACTTGAATTTATCCTGACCCGTCCCGGTGTTGTTCACAGTGAAGGTGAACGTCACCTTGTGGTCTACTCCCTGTGGGAATGGATCCACGGACTTGGTATCTGTGCCTATGGAGGCGGTCAGGTTGTATTCCTGCTCCACGTTGATGGTTATGTTTACTTGGCGAGAGAAGGCGGGAATATGTGGGTCGTCGTCCGAGGTACCGGTGAGGGTGATCTGATACTCTCCTTTGAGGGTCTCATCGTCAATGGAAACCGTCAGGGTCTTGTAGACCGTCTGGTCCCTGTTTATGGAGACGTCCGAGGCAATGCTCACGGTCCAGGTGGTGGGATAGTTCCCTCCCTTTACCACCTTGATGTGGTCATCCCCCGTACCCTTGTTCTCGAAGGAAACGTTGAACTCGATAGTCTCTCCGGGCTGCACGGACATGTAGTCCGGCGTGGGGTTGATATCGAACTCATAGGTCTGGTTCACAGTGGTGATGGTGCTCCCGGTCTTTACGGCAGGATCATTATCCGGGGCCTCTTCGGAGGTGGCCGTGAAGTTCACAAAGAATGCCTTGGAATCCTCGCTCGTGGGTGTCTTCACATTCATTGTCACATTCTCACTCACGCCGGCTTCCAGATCGAGGGTGCTCTTGTCGAAGTTGACCACCCAGTTATCCGGATACACTGTAACATCCAGGGTGAGGGTATCGTTCCCTGTCCCGTCGTTCTTGATGTTGACCGTGTAATCCACGCTGCTGTCCACATCCACGGTCTTCTGGTTGCCGCCGATGTAGGTGATGATGATACCATAGGTCTGGTTGACGCTTACAATTACCTCCGTGGTCTTGTTAACCGGATTCGGAGAGGGGTCCTCGTCTGAGGTGGCCTTTATACCGATCTTGTAATCCGCCTTCTCTGCCTTCGAATCAACGGTTACGGACAGGATGATCGATGTGGAAACCCCTTTATCCAGGTCCACGGAGGATATGATGGAGCCCCAGTCTGGTTTCCAGTTGTTTCCCTCGCCGTAGAGCGTGAGAAGGATGGTGTCCAGATAATTCCCCTTGTTCTTGACATCTACCGTGTATTCAACGACATCATCCGGGTCCGCCTTCTTGGTGCTTGCACCGGAGATGGTCAGTGAGAGGTCGAACTTCTTCTCCACGTTCACCTTGAGGGTCTTGTGAGAGGACTCGTTGGTCCCGTCCTCGGACACGCCATAGATCTCAAGGGTATAGCCTTCATCGAGATAGGAGGCATCCGAGGGAGGTGTAACGGTCAGGGTGATGGTGATATTGGTATGGGCATCCAGAGTTGCCGAAGAATCGCTGAACGAACCCCATGAACCGGGAGTCTGGTCTGCGTTCTTGATGTGAAGGGTGATCTCATCCTCTCCGTTCCCGTTGTTGAAAACGGTAATGTTGAAATCCACGGACTGACCCGGATAGACATCCTTGGTTGTGCCGCCGACAATGCTTATTGCAGGATCGTATTCCTGCAATATCGTGGTCCTGGTGTTCAGGGTCTTGGTAAGGGTACCGTCCTCTGTGGTCACATTAATAACGATTTGTGCCTCATCGTCCGCGAGCCCGTCCGGGGCGTTCACATCGAGGAAGCTGGAGAGATCTACCTTCTCATTCTGCAGTACCTTAACGGAGGAGTACTGCAGGGATGCGCTCCACCCGGCCGCACTCCAGGTGCCGGGCACGATACTGAACTGGAAGGTGTCCTCGTCGTTCCCCTTGTTCTCGACAGAGATCCCATAGGTGACTGTCTTTTTGGGTTTCACATCCTTCTGATTGTCCCCGTACGGGGTGACAATGAAATCCGGGATGTAGTTCACATCCGGCTTGACACCCTGCTGGCTCGTCTCCGGGTTGTCCCCGGGATCCTCGGAGGTGGCGATGATCTGTATGTTCAGCTTGCCCGCATCCTCATTGTTGGGTACTGTAACTGTTA
>DAOVMN010000173.1 GCA_030630685.1 Thermoplasmata archaeon
ATCACCTGCGGTGTTGACACGACAATCCTGGAATCCTCGAAAAGAACGGCCCTCTTCTTTGGTGGGACGTTTCCTGTGAAGAGTGAGATGTCATCATCCTCCACTTTCATCACACGGGACAGGAATGAGGCATGCTGCTCCACAAGAGGCCGGGTGGGGGCGAGGAATAGCACCTTCCCTTTTTTTAGCCTCTCCACGAGCACCATCAATGCGATGACGGTCTTTCCCAGCCCTGTTGGAAGGACCACGAGTGTGGAGCGCTCCTTACACTCCCGTGAGATGTTCGTCTGGTAGTCCCTTTTGTCGATGAGATTGGGTTTTATGAGTGGGTGAGAAAAATACACGGTGGTGGGATGGGGAGTGGGTATTTAAAGGTTTTCTGGGTTTGCTCCGCAGATTTTTAATACACCAACCTGATCCTCAGGGCAATGAATATCACCAGAAGAGCGATTCCCTTTTACATCTCGACAATCGCCTACGCCGCCTTAATCTTTTATCTTTCCTCTCGTGAAAGCCTCGAGGGGACGGGGATGAATGTGTTCCCCTTAGACAAGGCCAACCATCTCTTTGAATTCGCCATCCTGGGCCTGTTGTTGTTCTGTTCCTTTTATCTGACACCCCTTCGTTATGCCTGGATCGGGGAAATGATCAAGGAAAAAAAGGTAAAGGATTCCTTTTCCGCCTTCATTCTGGGTTCCTTGTACGGGGTAAGTGACGAGATACACCAGCATTTCGTACCAAGAAGAAGCTCGGATGTGCTTGATTTGGTAGCTGACTTCTTAGGCGTGCTCATAGGAATTGGTATCATGCTCCTTCTCTTGAGGATATATTCTCATCTCATTACATCAAAAGCGAAGGAGGTGAAACAGTGACCCTAAATCTCCTCGAGCTTGCCACTGCCATCGAGAAGAGGCTCCCGGAGCTCAAGGAGCTGTCTATCTTCCAGAGGGAATATTCAGAACTCGGGAAAGAATTGATCGATCAAATAGGGAACAAGGATTTTCTGGAGTTCTCCGCCCTGCTTCCTCCCTCCCCTGCCGGGGCCATACCAATATTAGAGGGGAACGAAAAAGAGGGGAATTGGAGGTTCATCCGCAAATTTAAGCCGGAGTTCGAGAGCCTCGTGGAGGCAAAGAACTGGGCCAAAACTGTGCTATCCGGGCGAGCTGTCGGGGCGGTGGACGGCAGCCAGATCTATCCCGGTAACGCACTCACTCTTCCACTGGGCATGGTGAACATCGGCTGGTACATCAATTACCATGACGGACACTATGAGCTGCAGCACGAATCCAGTTTCCTTCTGCCAGATGAGCTGGGATACAACCCTGATTCCGGTGTGAGCCTTTGCAGGGAGGAAGCGGAGGTGGACAAGCTCATCGAGCTTCTTGGGAGATTGAACGAGAATGACCTGGTCTTCCTGGACGGTTCCCTGGTATTGTCTTTCGCACTCCACGTCTTTGAGACCGAGAGAAGGCGCTATGTGGATGCAGTGCTCAGGCTCCTTCAGGCCTCTGAGAAGACTGAAGGACCTTTCCTGGCGGGCTACATCGACAACTCCAGGGCTACTGATATTTCTACCATGTTCTCCTCTCTCATTTCCATCCACCTATCGAGCGCTGGATTAAAGGATGCACAGAGACCTTCGGATGCCTCCCTGATCAGCTATGGGATGCAATGGGGGGACAGGACCGCAGCCTTTATCTGCGCCAGGGATGACATCCTGAATCATTACCGCCAAGAAAACAGGGACTATTCCAGGGATATCGCCTTCTTTTACATAAAGGCCTCGCATGGAGGAATCTCAAGGGTGGAGTTCCCGCGCAGGATCGTCGAGGAGGGAAAAGTGGGGCTCCTGGCGGACATTGTCAGGGCCCAGACCATTGTGGGGGATGGTTATCCCCATGCCCTTAACCGTGCGCATCATGAGGCTGTGGTGAGCATAGATAAAAGGGAGAAGTTCATCGGTATACTCCGGTGCCTGTCTGAAAGGCATGACCTGGGCATCGGGACCTCGTTGAAGGCTGTGAAGAAGAGAATCTAAGGGGAAAGATTCGGAATCAAAAAGGGAATTAAACCGCCTTGTCAACACTTCGTGTGGACCGGAGTTCAGAAGCTTTGCCTTGACGACCTTGTCCGGTTCAGAAAGTTATTTAATTAGTGAGCAACCTCTGACCGTGATATTGATGCGATACGATTTCCAGACCCTACCATTTCCTGGCGAGGACCCGGGACCGCCCATGCCCCGCCCCAGTGACCTCGTTTTATGGGGTGCGGCCGGAGCCGAGGTTTCCTGTAGAAGCTACTCCACCCGATCCAGAGTACCCGAACTCAAAGCAGATGCAAATGCTATATGGCGAGAGTTTCGGAGTTATAGCGGGGTATGGAGGATATTACTTCAGTTTAGCTGAACAAGGGAGGTTGCCGTGATTGCTTTCAAATATGGATATCGCTGGTTTATTGTTAATTGCCCAGATGCTATTAGTGATATTCTATGGCATGTTTGGATACTTCAGACCATATCTAAAAAAAGAATGGTGGAGAGGAATGCATTATCTGATAATCCTAATCTTTATAATATTGTATTTAGGATTTCTTCAAATCAATCCCGAAATAAATTCGGTAATTGGTTGTTATGAAAATCCGGCGTATTTGGGTACTGGTATTTTTTTATACATTGCAATAGGTTTTTCCTTTATTTTTAGATGGGAAGAAAAATATCTCTTACCAAGAGATGAAAGAATCGAAGAAATCGCAACAGAGATGGGAATCACAGAAAAGGAGGATTTGATTAAAATAAAGTTTTTCATCACCAAGGTATTCGATCTTGGCGGACTTACTGACAATATCAATGGAGTGAAAGAAGGTAAAAGAATCGAGGTAGCACAGAAACAAATGGAAATGGTCCTGGATGAGGAAAACAAGGAAAGGATCAAAGAAGGAATTAGAGAATTCATGAAAGTAAAGGATTCGTACTCAATCATATTAAAAGCACCAAGTGGGGATTGATAGAGTTGGTAGATGAAATCCCTCTTGAACAAATACTCGAACGAATAGAAACCCATAAGAATGACGAATAAGAAAAACCACAAAAACAAACAACAGGAGTCGATATCATGAGACCCATCCACACCAAAACCCTGACCGCCCTCCTGCTCCTCACAGCAGGACTTGCACTGCTCGCCTTAGCCATCGGAACAACCGCAGCCGAAACCATCACGGTGGACGATGACGGCCCGGCCAACTACTCAAAAATCCAGGATGCCATCAACAACGCCACGGAGGGAGATACCATCTTGGTAAAAGAGGGAACGTATCACGAAAACGTGATTGTCAACAAGACGGTGAGCCTGATCGGGAATGGAAGTGCAAATACTACCATTGATGGCGGGGGCAAAGGCGATATCGTGAAGATTACGGCTGATTGGGTAAATGTGAGCGGCTTCCGGGTGATTAACGGGAGTGCTGGTATTAAAATGGAATCGAACCACAATAAAGTTTTTGAGAATAACTGCTCTTCGAACAACAACTACGGTATCTACCTTTATGAATTCTCTAATAACAACACGCTCATTAACAACACCTGCTCGAATAACGATTTCGTCATCTACCTCTATAAGTCCAATTACAACACCCTCTCAAACAACACATGCTCGAACAACCACGACCACGGCATCTGGATCCAGAGTTACTCCGACAATAACACGCTCACCAACAACACCTGCAATTCAAATAGCCTTATCGGCATCTCCGTTGAGGACTCAAATAACACCACAATCACCAACAACACCTGCTCTTCGAACAACCGCTACGGTATCTACATCCGGGATTCCCACAACAACACAATCTCGAATAACAACTGCTCTTCGAATCTGCTCAGCAGCATAAGCCTCAGGCATTCTGATAATAACACGCTCACCAATAATACCTGCTTTTCAAATGAGGGTAGTGGAATCTACATTGGAGCCTCAAACAACACGCTCACCAATAACACCTGCTTTTCAAATGAGGGTAATGGAATCTCCATTGGAGGCTCAAACAACACGCTCACAAACAACACCTGCTTTTTAAATGAGGGTAATGGAATCTCCATTGGAGGCTCAAACAACACGCTTACAAACAACACCTGCTCGAATAACGGCGACGACGGCATCTCCCTCAGGGACTCCGACAGCAACATCTTCGCTAACAACACCTGCAATTCAAACAGGTATAACGGCATTTCTGTTAGAGGCTCAAACAATACCCTCGCTAACAACACCTGCAACTCAAATAGGAATAGCGGCATCTATCTTGAAGGCTCAGACAGCATTTTTACAAACAACACCTGCAACTCGAATAAGGATAGCGGCATTTATCTTGAAGACTCAAACAACAACACGTTCACCAACAACACCTGCAACTTAAATAGGCTTAACGGCATCTACGTTGACTTATATTCCTCCAACAACACGTTCTCTAATAACACCTCTTTGAACAACAATCAAACCGGTATCAGCCTTATAGACTCTAACGACAATATCATTCAAAACAACACAATTCATAGTAATAATATCGGAATATACTTGAGTGGATGGGATGAATATTCCTCCAACAATGCAGCCCACTACAACCATATTTTCAACAATACCGAATACGGCATCAATGCCACCGGCAACTCCGGCTTCACTATCAATGCCACAAACAACTGGTGGGGCCATGAATCCGGTCCGTACCATCCCACCGAGAACACTGATGGCAAAGGAGACAACGTAACCGATTATGTGGAATTTGAGCCATGGCTGGAAATTCCATTCGACTATATCCCAAAGACCATCTATGTGGCGAAGTACGGGAACGATACCACAGGCAACGGCAGCGAGGAGGATCCGTTCCTAACCATCCAGAAGGCAGTTGACGAATCCAGGGACGGGGACATCATCCGGGTGTTCGAGGGCGTGTATGAAGAGAATGTAGTGGTGAATAAAACAGTGAGCCTCATCGGGAACGGAAGTGGGGAGACGGTGATCCATGGGGTTGATGAAGGAACGGGCGAACTGGCTCTGTCGGAAGTCGGACACTATAACACCTCCGGTTATGCGACAGGCGTGGCAGTGAACGGGGATTACGCATATATTGCAGATAGAGACAACGGCCTGGTGATAGTGGACATCAGCGATAAAAGCGATCCGCAGTATGCAGGCCGCTATAACACCTCCGGCTCTGCGTATGGCGTGGCAGTGAATGGGGATTACGCATATATAGCGGAGGAGGGCAACGGTGTAGTGATCGTTGACATCAGCGACAAGAGCGACCCGCAGTATGCAGGCGGCTGCGACACCTCCGGCTATGCGCATGGTGTGGCAGTGAATGGCGATTACGTATATATTGCAGATAGTAGCAACGGTCTGGTAATAGTGGACATCAGCGACAAAAGCGATCCGCAGTATGCAGGCGGATATGACACTGATGACTATGCGTTTGGCGTGGCAGTGAATGGCGATTACGCATATATAGCGGATGGTGACAAC
>DAOVMN010000165.1 GCA_030630685.1 Thermoplasmata archaeon
AAGCTCATCCGAATCGGCCAGGGTCTTGACTGTAATGTGACTTGGTCCCTTGCCGAGCAGATTCCGGAGGGCGTCCTCTACCACCACACGACCCTGGTCGAGCATCACCACCCTGTCGCATATCTGCTCCACGTCATGAAGAAGATGGGTGGAGAGGATGAAATTCGTATGACCCTGTTCGGCCATTGCCTGGAGTGCGGAAAGCAGCTCGTTCCGTGCCATGGGGTCGAGGCCGGAGGTGGGCTCATCCATGAAGACGATATCCGGGTCATGGACGATGGCCTGGGCAAGCTTTACCTTCTGTTTCATTCCACCGGAGTAGGTACCGATGAGCCGGTACCTCTCATCCCTCATGTTCAGGTAGTAAAGGACCTCATGGGTTCGCTCCATGGCCCTTGATGGTGACATGCCGGAAAGCCTTCCCATGATAGAAACGAACTCCACGGCGTTCATATCGTCCGGAAGGCAGTCGTGCTCCGGCATGTAGCCAATTCTTTTCCTTATCTCGATCCCCTGGTGCTGGATGTCCAATCCCAGTACCCTTCCGGTGCCCGAGTTGGGGGGGATGAGGCCGAGCAGGATCTTGAGGAGCGTGGATTTTCCTGCCCCATTGGGTCCGAGAAGGGCAATCCTTCCTTCCGGTATCTTCACACTGATATCATTCAGTGCAACGACTTCCTTAAACTGCTTGGTAATGTGGTCGATCTCTATCAAGGATGGATACCTCGTTTTCCAGATTCTGGGCTTTTATATAAAAAGATTTGCTTCCATGTTCGGATAAGATGGGATTATGTGATAAATTAGCGAGTAAGATGAAAGGCATGAGGAAATCTTTGATTTCCGATTGCCGGATGAGTGCGAAGCACTCGTCAAGACGGGAAGCACGAAGTGCCGAGGGCTGTTTGGGGACGAAGTCCTCGATAAAGCATTCCTCTTATCATCCAAGGGTCAATTTGGAATGCTCGCTATTAGAGAAAAAAGAGGGATTTCAGGGATTTATAGAGGACAAGTCCCGAAGGGCAGGGGCGAAGCCCGCAGCATATATGCTGTGTTATACGCACCCGTTAGGGTCGGAGTGAGCAAAGCGAACGGAGAAGTCTCTAATTCTCCTGAACCACCAGGGTCTGGCGTAGTCTTCAATAACCCTTTCCGTTTCGTGAGGGGGAGTTCCATCATTCAACATCCTTTTCTGCATATTTTTTTCCTATTCGCATTTGTCTTTTCTGCGTCAATTGAAGGTAATTATCGTTTGATACTAATGATTGACCTGTCTTCTTTTCTATTTCCTTTCTGGTGTTCCTGGCGATTGTACCGCCCTCAATGGCTGATTCCCTGCAATCCTCGAATCCCTCCGCATCTTTAGATATCGTGATGTCGGTAGTAGCTTTCTCGCCGATCATGGTCAGTATAAATTCCCAGTCAGTCATGTGATCCCTTAAGTTCTGTGTCGGTTTTTCCACTCCTTTGAATTCCTTGTATTCCTTTACGGTCTTTCCGAAGGTCGCTTTAGTGATCTCGTTCGTAAGAATGGCAAAATCTCTTTGCTCCTCAACCCTCCTGCTCTTCCACTCGTCGGTAAGATCCTGCCTTATCGCAATCCCTCTGACCCTTTTTTCTATCCACTCCTTTGGATAACCCTTGAGCTCGTAGTATTCCCTTACCCGATCCTGAGCCAGTTCAGGGTTCTCGATCTCGTCTATACGTTCCTTCCCCACCTGCGCTAACCACTGCTTGAACGGTTCTGCTTTCTTGGACGGTATGGACTGTATAAGTCTGAAAGTGTTCTTTGTGTTTACGCAGTCGGTATAACGCATTTTTCCGTCTTTTGCCGACATTTTCAAACCGTGACAAATTGTCACGAGTTGGAGCTCCCGCAGGCACCGCGCCGTGACCGCCCCTTGCCTTCGGTTTGACGGGTATGATAAGAGGACCGGAACGAAATGAATAACATTCCACCAGCTTGAGTGCCGAGCTTGAACCTCTCAGGGGGACCACCAGGGAGATTAATATAATTTCTGCTCAGTAGGTCTTTGCTGCGAAGACAACAGTATCCGTCTTCTTCCTGCAGTGGATACATCTCCCGTGGTCCCGTTGCTCGGCATAAGGTGTACCGAGGATGGTGAATTCGAGCCCTACCTCCACCTCCCGGGCGCATTCTTCTGCACCGCACCAGTGCATCTTGAGTATGCCTGTTTTTCCCTTGCCCTCTTCGATGGTACCGATCTCCGTTATCCCGGTAAAGATGCGCTCTTCCGCCTTCTTGAGGAGGCTGCGCTCAATGCCCTTCAGGTTTTCCTGGATATGCAGCCAGAGAACCCCACGCTTCACAAATGCCTTTTTACCGGTGTCCCGCCGGACAACAACCACCTTCCTGTCCGCGATGTCCCTTGGCCCAAGCTCGATCCTCAGGGGCACTCCTTTCAGCTCCCAATCGTAGTATTTGGCCCCAGGACGCATGTCCCGGTCATCCAGATGAACCCGGTATCCCCGTCCCAGGAGCTTGTCCCGAAGCTGCTTTGCTTCGGCCATCACCATCTCCTGTTTGTCTTTCACCAGTATCGGAACGATCACAATCTGATAGGGAGCGATCGCGGGTGGGAAAACGATGCCCTTTTCATCACCGTGAACCCCGATCACCGCACCAAGGAGCCGCTCGGACATACCGTAGGTGGTCTGGTGTGCATATCGGTGTTCGCCGTGTTCGTCCTCGTACTTTATCTCATAAGGCACAGAGAAGTTGGTCTGATACTGGTGGATGGAGCCTAACTGCATTGTCTTTCCGTCGGGCATGAGGGTCTCTATCCCGAGCGTGTAGTATGCTCCAGCGAACTTATCCCAGTCCGGGCGCTTGAGCACAAGGTATGGAATACAGAGCTTTGTGGCGAACCTGCGAAGTATCTCAAGGTCCTCTTTGATCTGTGCCTCGGCATCCTCGAGGTCCCGGTGTGCTGTGTGGGCCTCGAAGAAATGGATCTCACGTACCCGGATAAAGGATTTTGTCATCTTGGTCTCGTATCGGAAGACGTTCACGATCTGGAAAATCTTCAGCGGGAGGTCGGTGTGGGAGCGTATCCACAGGGAGAACATGGGGTACATGGCGGTCTCCGATGTTGGCCGCAGGAGCATCGGGACATCGAGCTTGTTCAAACCCCCATGGGTCACCCAGTACACCTCGCTATCGAAGCCCTTGATATGCTCTCCCTCCTTGGCGAACTCGGTCTTCGGGATGAGAAGCGGGAACCTCGCCTCATCGTGTCCCGTCCTCTCCATCTCCTCCCGAATAAGGTCATCGATCCTTTGTATGACTTTCAGGCCGTAGGGTCTCCAGACATTCATCCCCTTGATGGGGTAGCGCTTGTCGCTCAGCTCGGCCCGTTCGATGACATCGTTGTACCATTCGCTGAAGTTCGCTTTTTCCATGTTCATCCTTCTCCTGAACTCAATCCTTTCTTAGGTACCTCTCCTTTAACTCGGTTTCGACATCCGGGATATACCGGAAAATATCTGCCTCCATCCCGGAGAGCACTAACAGGGCTGCCACCTCTATGTCCGTACCCGTTTTCTCCTTGATCTCGTTCACACGCTTCATGAACTCCTGCCTGGATAGGTTGTATCTCGAGGTGGTCTCGTTGAATATCCTTGGAAAGATGTTTTCTTTCGGGTAGTGCTTCTCAAGCATCTCCTTTCCAGGGGAAAAATCCAGGGTTGGCTCGATTGCCCGGTAATTGAAGTTGGGCGTATAACTGTCCCCATCCCTGCGGATGAGCCTGAGTTCCTCTGCAAGGCTCACCAACTTCTTTGCGCTCGTGTGGTCGAACCAGTGGTAGTCCATGGATGCGACAAGGGCGATCTCCCGGGCTGTCAGGTGGTCCCTGCCTTTTCGCTTGAATATGATAGCCAAGGCGGTTCTGAGGTCGTCCATGCCGTGGGAGTGAGGGAGGGATATTTATTTGTTTTCCGTCTCCTACTTGGAGTGTTTATGGGGTCCGCCTGTGTCCGCAGTTGATACAGAAGGTAAATTCCTGGTCGACCCTGTTCCCGCAGTTAGGACAGATCCAGGTACCGTCTGATTGGGTGGGAATCGTTGGGGTGGTCTGAAACGGCTCTGGAGTGCCTGTAGACGGGGTGGCGGGTTGAGCTGGCTGTGGAATGGATTGGGTTTGAATCTGCGGAGGCGGGGCCGGCTGGTTAAACTGCGGAGACTGGAAGGGCTGGGGGGTTGGTGGAGGTGCAAACGACATTTGTGGCTGCACAGATTGTGGAATATGCGCCTGATCGGGTGCTTTATTCCCTGGTATATTCCCCGATTTACCGGTATTCTTACCCTTCAATGCAACCACTATTCCAATGACAACCAGCAGTCCCACTATTCCCAGGTAGCCAATTAACGGTAGAGGCCCGATATTCCGCATGAGGATGTTCTCATCAGAGGATTTCTCATCTTTCGTGTTGTCCACAATCACGGTAATGCTCACAGTATCCGACCATTTCTCGCCATTGTAGGCCCTAATATAGATTGTGTGCTCTCCATTAGAAGATTGCTTGGTATCCCATTCATACTCCCAGGCGCAGAATCTGCCACTGAAACCAAGACCCGTGGCATTCTCCCAATCTCCATCATCAATTTTTATCTTGACTAGGGAGCCTTCGGGAGCATTTGTGGCATTCCCTTTGATTGTAACGGTTCCGCTCACCTCACTTCCACTGGCCGGTTCTTTGATATTAACGACTGGTTTTTTTGTTGTGCTGAACTCCATGCCCGTGAAAACCGCCTCGCTCGCTTCCCAGTCCGCTTTGGAAAGGTTGTAGAGGTAAATCCTCGAACCTGATTCCCAGACCACCCAGTTCCCGTAAATCTCAGGATCGTTGACATTAGAGCCGTTCTCACAGAGTACAGCGGTCTTATTCCTTGAGATAGAGTAGGCATATAGACCCCAGTTTCCGCTTCGTTTGTCCCGCCAGATGATGGTGTCGCCCTGAACCTTCGGTTTCTCCTGTATGGAGAGGTTGGTGGTAAGCTGGCCGAGTTTCCCTGTCTTCAGGTTTGCAAAATAGATATCAGTGTTCCCTTTGTCCCAGATGCTGTGGCTTTCTGATTTCCTGGAATCCTCCCACACGATGTAATCCCCCCGGAGGTCCGGGTTGTCGATGTCGAGTATCTTTCCCTGGATTGTGATGTTTAACTCCACTCTATCCGTTGTGAGGTTGTAAACAATGAGCCAGGTCTTTTCCTCCCCGATTATCTGGCTCCAGGGCTCGGTAATGTAAAGGAGGCGGTCCCCATCAAGGGAGATGTCCGGGGTCCTGAACAGTTCCGGGAATTTGGACTCCTGCCCGGTCTTCAGCTCGAGCTTGTAGATTGCGTAAGGGGTGACAAGGTCGCCGTCATCGTCCAGGTCTGCCCAGGCGGCCCAGTCCTCGGATAGATGAAGGCCGTACAGAGGAAAACCGTCCTCGAACTTGTAACGCGGGAGTCCTCTGGGCTGCGGGTCCGAGAACCTGTAGTTGTAGAGGAAGTAGCGATGCTCTGAGAAGTCCCACCACTCATATCTCCAGTAGATCCTGTCCCTTATTACCACCGGGTTTGTCTGCATGTAAGTCTCGTACTCTCCGGTTCCTATCTCCGAGCTCGTTCTGGAAATCTGCTGCACTTCTCCTGGATTTGAAAGGTTGAACATGAAGATATCCCAGCCATCATTCCGGTAGTCCTGCCAGGCGATGATG
>DAOVMN010000443.1 GCA_030630685.1 Thermoplasmata archaeon
ACACCGGACAAGACCCGGGCCGATGTGAACGAGGTTGTTAATGTAACGGTCACCATCAAGAATGATGGAGACGAGGAAGCCAGGTATGTGGATGTGCATTACGAGATAAACGGAGAGTATCAGTATTTCCAGTGCATAGAAACCGTGCCCGCAGGTTCGAATGCCTCCACTACCTTTTGCTTCGCAGGGGATACCAATGGGGCATATAACCTCAGGTTCACGGGAGAGGACAATGCAAAAGAGTTTGGAAATGAGAGTATTGTTATTCAGGTCGGCCCGAGAACCATCTATGTGGACGACGACGCCCCGGAGGGCGGGGACGGGTCAAAAGAAAAGCCGTTCAATAAAATTCAGGATGCCATCAATGCGTCTCAGGATGGAGACACAATCAGGGTGTATGAAGGGACCTATTACGAGAATGTGGTAGTGGATAAGTCTGTGAGCTTGATCGGGAACGGGTCGGCTAACACAACGATTGATGGCGGTTGGAATGGGGATGTGGTGACGATAACCGAAGATTGGGTAAATGTGAGCGGCTTCAGGGCGATTAACGGGAGTGCTGGTATTAAAATGGAATCGAACCACAACAGAATTTTTGAGAATAACTGCACCTCGAACAACAACTACGGCATCTACATTCATGAATTCTCTAATAACAACACTATCTCCAACAACACATGCTCCAACAACTACAACGGTATCTCCCTCTCTCGTTCCGACAACAACACTATCTCCAACAACAATTGCTCCAACAACAACTACGGCGTCTACCTCGGGTACTCCGAAAACAACACTATCTCCAACAACAACTGCTCCAACAACCTCTACGGCATCTACCTCGAGTACTCCGAAAACAACACCCTCTCCAACAACAACTGCGCCTCGAATTACAACAGATGCATCTACCTCCGGTACTCCGAAAACAACAC
This sequence comes from Thermoplasmata archaeon, assembly GCA_030630685.1. GTDB lineage: Archaea > Thermoplasmatota > DAOVMN01 > DAOVMN01 > DAOVMN01 > DAOVMN01. The sequence continues at coordinate 930 of DAOVMN010000443.1, forward strand.
CCTCTTCAACAACACCTGCTCCTTGAATTACGACAGCGGCATCTACCTCTCGGGCTCCGACAGCAACACTCTTCATAACAACACATGTTCTTGGAACGCTGCTGATGGTATCTCGGTACATGACTCCAACCATAACATTATTTATAATAATATCTGCTCAAATAACAGCAAGAACGGGTTCTATCTTCAGCGAGCTGCATGTAATATATTTAAGAATAATAGTTGTTTTTCTAACAGCAATTATGGTATCTACTTTTTCCAATCTAACAACAACACCCTCACAAACAACACCTGCTCGAACAACTATGACGGTATCTACCTCAGAGAGTCTCCTTACAACCTCCTTGTCAATAACAGTTGCTCCAACAACGACCGCGGTATTTACCTCCACTTTGATTCCGACTACAACACACTCTTTAACAACACTTGCAATTCAAACGACGACTACGGCATCTACTTCTACCATTCCAGCTACAACATATTCACAAACAATAGCATCTCGGAAAATAGAATTGGCGTCTACCTGCGATATTCTTCCAAGGACAATCTTGCCCACTACAACAACATTTACAACAATATGGACTACGGAATTGACGCCTAAGAAAATAATGGTTACTCCGTCAACGCAACTCACAATTGGTGGGGAGATAATTCTGGCCCCTATCATCCAACGAAGAACCCAACCGGAAAAGGAGACAATGTCACAAATTATGTAGAGTTTGACCCGTGGCTTGGGAAAGATGCATACCTCACCAAATATGTGGACGACGACGCCCCGGATGGGGGTGACGGCTCGAAAGAACATCCGTTCAATAAGATTCAGGATGCGATTGACGATGTCCCCGAAGGGGGTACGATTTATGTTTTCAACGGCACCTATTATGAAAATGTAGTAATGAACAAAACAGTTAGCTTGATCGGGAACGGGTCGGCAAATACCACGATTGACGGCGGAGGAAGCGGGGATGTAGTGAGGATTGAGGCTGATTGGTATAATGTTAGCGGGTTTATGATAAAGCACGGCAAGCGTGGGCTCCTGGTCAGCTCTGACAACAACACCATCTCCCAACTAAGCATCACCGACACCGACGATGTAGGCATCTACCTTGACTATACCAATTACAACACCATCGAAAACTGTACCATCAACAGCACCGGATGGAGTGGCATTTTAGGATACGGCGCCTCTCACAACCGTTTTAACTTGACATTATGGGTTTTATAGGCTACAAATTCTTTCGTTCTTGAAAAAGTCCAGAATAGAAGGCACAACTTG
>DAOVMN010000278.1 GCA_030630685.1 Thermoplasmata archaeon
GGGGCTTGAAGCTATTCAGAGCGGTCTCCCAGGAACGCAGTTTCTCATGCAAAAAGTCAAAAAGGGCGTCCTCGTTGTCCGGTCCCATTTTGGAGAAGAGCTCCTGACCCAATTGTCGGGCACCTTGGAGGGCTTTAGGATCAGGGGCTTTTCGTTTGTGGATAGTGATCTTCCGCCATTTGGCAGGGGTCTTGATATGTTCGTATACCTTGTCTAAGGGAAGTGTGCCCCCTTCCATTCTGAGGCTGATCTCACCGACCGCCATTAAGCGAGCTACCAGCAGGATTACTTCCCAATCGGGCCAGCCATAAGGTCGAACCGCATACCGCTTCCCGATCATGTCATAAAGGACCACCGAATGGTGTTTTAGATGGCATAGCTCAATATAGTTGCGAAGATCCTCGATGGCCTGCGGGTTGTTCTCTTCCAGATTGAGGCCAAGGGTCTGTTGGGAGACATCGTTGCTGCGGAGAACCGCCTGGATTTCCTTGAGAGGATCAGGATGGAGATACTTGAGATAGCCCATCTTGGAGAAGGAGTTGGTGATCAGATATTCCAGGGCCTCGTACAGGCAGGCACCGGGAGCTGAAGCCTTGATTTTGAGTTCCTGTCCAACAGCGAAGTAGGATGCTTCGGTGAGCATGTCGCCCAAAAGGTTGGTCAAAAGCTCCCTACGTTCACGGTTGTCCTCGGCATTGTCCCGAAGGATTCGCTTGGTGGAGTCTGGGAGGCCGCTATCGCTTTTGGTCTTGAGGTATTTGTCGGCCTGGGCATATGTGCGGAGTTCCCGGCCCAGCCTTTCGTTATCCTGTAACCGGATAATGATTTGACCGCCCTCGCTGCTGCTTTCAAGCACGCATTTGCCATCATTGTATAAGGTGTATTCATCGGCCAGGGGGGAGACTACAGAGACGATCAACCCTCCCTCCACACGGCCACCCACGGGGTGCATGTCGCAGATCCGGTTAAAGGTGAAATCCATCTTGTTCTTGGAATAGCGATGTTTACGCTGGCCCTTGAGGACATCCTCGAAAATGAGTTCTCCCAATAGCTGGGCCTCTTCCGGGCCGCTTATATCGACATTCTTGACCTCCCGGTTGACGTCCCTTTCCTCATTAGTAAGGAAGAAATAGTTCTCACCGCTTCGGTTGATCAAGGTTTCATTTTCAAGTCTTTGGAGGCTCTCTTCAATCTGGCGGCGAAGGGCCAGCCGATCCACATCGATCTCGTTGAGGCATAGGGTGACCAGGTTGTCCACGTTGCCCTTGATCTCTTCGACATACCTTATTAAGAACAGTACCTGCAGCAGCTTGATATCGAAGGGTTCAAGGCTCGGGTTCTCGGCGGCCTGCTCGATGGTGCGCTTCACGGTGGTATCAAGAAAGCTCTCTATAGAGGGATGGAAATCATAGAGGGGAACCAGGACACCCACTTCCTTCAAGGCCACAGTTTGGGCCGCCGATTGGAAGGCATCCAACATGGATCTTTCGCCTTTGGCCAGATGAAGCCCGGTGGCACCCACGCTGCGGATGACCTCGAAAATCTTTTGGAGAAGGCGAAACTGGTATGGGGCAAAGGGATAGTTTCTGGCGAAATCATCTCCATCGGCATAGGGTTTGAGGGTCATGCCGCAATCCCTGAATGTCAGTTGGTGGCGGAGGATATCGCCCTTTTCGGAGAAGATGGCCTTGAGATCCTCTACCACTGTCTCCTCTTTTTCCAGCAGTCGTTTTTGGATGACCTCATCGGCATTGGCGCTGGACAGGGATAGCCGGGTCTGAAACCTGCCCTGAATCTTGGAGAAATCATTCTTGGTGGCCGTTCTGAGTTCACCCAGGACCTTATCGATTTCCTCCTGGGATGTCACGATCACCCAGGCTCTCCCCTCACAAAGGGTGCCAAGGTCTTCTGCGACGGTCTGAAGGTTGAGCATGAGATGGCCGTCCGTGCCGATGAATTGGCCGATTTCATCCACGAGGAATACGAGGCGGTGATTGGGACCTTGGGAATCCAGGTATTCCTTGACCCAGGTGGAGAAGTTTTCCACGGTGAGCGAGAAGTTGTTTTCGGCGTTATCGATCCATTTTTCTGCTGATTCCTGGCTTTGACCCAAGGTCCGCACATAGGCCTCTACCACCTGATCCCGGTTGAATTCATAGGCATCACGCTCTTCTGTCCATTCGGTCTTGGTGATATCCCTATAGGCGTCATGGAATGCTTTTAACTTCCCCTGGTTGTCCAAGTGACGCTCCAGGTGGGCAATGTGGGGATGGTCCCCGTCATACCCCTGCATTTCGTTGAGGACCTTCAAGAATACGGAGATGATGGCGTCTCGACCTGCCTTGCTGTCGGCCTTGCTATCGATGTTGAAGAGGATAACATCGGTGTTGGAGGCCACGGTCCGCTTGATATCTCCGAAGAGCATGGCGTCTTCCACTTTGCCATCGAAAAATTCAACCGCCCTTTTTGTATTACCCTCATAGGAGTGGGGCTTGTTGCCCAGGAGATAGGACAGCACTTTCAGAAAATGGGATTTCCCAGAGCCAAAGAAACCGGATATCCACACTCCCATCTTGCCGGTGACGGCCGGATCATGGGGGTTGTCAATGACGTTTAGATAGGCGGACAGGAACTTCCGGAAATGCTTATCCAGTTCTTTTGTGATGACAAACTCGTCCAGTTCCTGCCACACGGAGCGGTCGTCTAATTGGTGGGCCTTAACCACTCCGTTGATGGAGCGGAAAATGTCTTTTTTGAATAGACTCTTGATTTGCATAAGGGCCTCGCTTACGGAACCAGTTTGAAGGCTCTGTAGTAGTTGTTGCTTTTGATTTTGCCGAACAACCGAAGGGCCTGGCCATCATATCGGCCCGGGTAAAACATCACAAGCGGCGTCTGCCCCATGACCGTTTGCAGGTTATTGAGCAGGTTGTGCGATCTAACCAGTGGCCAGACACGCCCAACACCGGAAACAAATACGAGGTCCTGCTCCTCCGGCTGGACGACTTCCACAAATATCTGCACCAGTTTTTCTGACTTTAGAGGCCCACGGAGGGCCTTTTCGAGTGCCTTATCGCCCTTATCCCTTTGCATCTGGAAGGATTTCTCCAACAGATTGCGCTCCCCGAGATGATCCACAACAAGATCGAACAAGTTAATATGTTTCACCCTTAGTCCTGGCCTGTTCTTGGGGATATGGGCCATGAGGAACTGAATATGTTCACGGACGCGGAGTTCCGCTTCGGGCGGATAGTCAAAAATATAAAAGGCTATCTCGTTCCCAAGGCCTTTGCCGCTGAGAAACTCGGTGGAAGTGACCTTTGGGAGGATCTCATTTAGGCGCTGCGTCAGTGAATCGGTCATGGTGAAACCTTAATACAACGGAGGACGTAATGTTCGTTATGCCCCTCCAGGTATTGAAGCACCTGCGAGGCAATATGGACCGTTTGGAGCCGTTTGGACCTGGTGTTTTCGATATAACCGGCCTGGGCCAGGATTTGGAAGACGGATGACCGGAGGCGTTTCCTTGTGGATTCATTCCAGATGGGCATATCCGGATCACGTCCTCCGCAGTCATCTAAGTATTCGTCCCAAATCGTATTCGACAAGGCCGTGTTAAAAAGACGGTACTGTTCCCTGACAACAAGATCGAGAAAGTCGCCACCCATGCTGTTCTCTCTGCCGCCGTAAAGCATAGCCCGCTCTTGGGCGACGTTCTCGATCTTGTTGTCACGGAACAGTACCGTCTTTTTAACAC
>DAOVMN010000484.1 GCA_030630685.1 Thermoplasmata archaeon
AAGTCGGGAATATGGAGTATCCCATCTCTCCCAGATTTACACAGGTTGACGGAGGGCTTCTTCTCCAGGACCCTAATTTAAGCGAGATCGTACGGAGCGATCTCAAGGTGGTGTCCGAGAGGGCCCCAACAGAGGAAGAGCTCGAGAGCATGTTCTATGCCTGGAAGGTGATCAAGCACGTGCGCTCCAATGCCATCCTGCTTGTCCGCGACCACAGAACCATTGGCATCGGAGCCGGGCAGATGTCCAGGGTGGATGCCGCAAGGATCGCGGTGATGAAGGCCAAGGATCCGAAGGGAACGGTCATGGCCTCGGATGCGTTCATTCCTTTCAGGGACTCCGTGGATGTGGTTGCGAAGGCCGGGATAACCGCCATCATCCAGCCGGGCGGCTCCATCCGGGACAAGGAGGTCCTGGATGCGGTGAACGAGTACGGGCTTTCCATGGTGTACACCGGGATAAGGTACTTCAAACACTGATGCTAACCGGAGTTGATCGATATGCGAAATTTATTTATAACATCTCCAAAGGTCATCGGAAAAATCATTGAGGAATCAGATGTTCTGCCCAAAATGTCATTCTATAATGTTCCTGAAGGACGAGATGTTCGAGTGCAGGAAATGCGGCTACTCCCAGTCACCGGAAAGGGCCGAGACCTTTGCCCCCAGAAGAAAGAAAAAAGAAGCCGTAGTGATAGATGAAAAGGAGGCTCCCACCCTTCCCACCGCGAAGGTGGAATGCCCGGCCTGTAACCATCGTGAGGCGTTCTGGGTGCTGAAACAGACGAGAGCTTCAGACGAACCAGAGACCAGGATCTACACCTGCAAGGCCTGCGGAAACAGATGGCGTGAATACTGAGCTTCACGAGGGGGCATTATGACTGAAGAAAGGAATGGAGAAGAGAAAAAAGAGAAGAGGCCTCGCATCCTGGCCGAGTTCAAGAAAGAAGCGAGGCCCCTTGGAGCCATTGCTTTAGTGTTCTTGATCGTTCCACTTTTTTCCATCCTGGCGGCCCCAACTTTCGAGGAAGAAGACGTGAAGGCCTTCGGGGACAAAGAGGAATCATATTGGAACCCCTTCATCTACCTGTTTCTCATCCTGATATTCACCTTCGTCATTCTGATGATTGTTAAATATCTCAGGAAGGACATCATTCAATTCATCATCCTCGGTGCATTCTTCATCACCATGATCTATGCCTTCTATCCCCTGTTAAGTTTCTTCCTGACAATCGAGATATCGGTGTTCACCGGGTTTATCATCAGTGCCATCCTTACCATATCGCTTGTGAAATATCCAGAATGGTATGTGGTTGATGCCACAGGGATCGCTACCTCTGTCGGGGTCACCTCCATCGTCGGCATCTCATTCGCCCCGGGTCCCATCCTTATTTTGATGATCATCCTTGCCATCTATGATGCCATCTCTGTCTACAAGACCAAGCACATGATAGACCTTGCGGACAGCGTCATGGAATTCAATCTGCCCGTGCTCCTGGTAATCCCGAAAAGGCTGCCCTACACCTTCCTGAAGAAGAAGGGGCTGAAGGAGCAGTTGGAATCCGGAGAGGAACGGGAGGCACTCTTCATTGGCCTGGGGGACATCATTTTTCCTTCAGCATTCGCGGTATCGCTCTCCGTGTACCTGGAGAACAAAGTCGAGTACACCGAGGTCCTCGGGATCAGTGGGGTGGCGTTTGTGGTGGCAGGGGTGATCATCGGTACCATCATCGGATACCTCATGT
>DAOVMN010000109.1 GCA_030630685.1 Thermoplasmata archaeon
ATGGAGATAGAATCCATGATCCATCTTACCTGATGATGGAAACCCGATCCATGATCCATCTTACCTGATGATGGAGATAGAATCATAGAGAGATACAGCCCTGTTCAGCAGGAATCTCGTGAGATAGACAATCAGCACGATATCCACCATTACAAAGATGATCCCCTGATAAGAGGTGAACCCTAAGAGGGTGGCAATGAGAAAGAAGAGAAGCAAATTTCCCAGGAACAATCCGAAGATATAGGCCCCCACGATGACGAGCGATGAGATATTCATCGGGCTCCTCCTGACACGGGATAAGTCCCCGACATATAGCGTCTGCTTGCTCATCATGTCCATGTACACCAGGAATGCAATGAAGCTGAGTATGAAGACAGTTATGACCGCTCCACCGGCCAGCCCCCACACGATCGCTTTGATGGTAACCATGGATGAGACATCGGCACCCGCTATACCGACTATCGAAAACACGATTAATCCAGCAAACAGCAGGATTGATCTCTTTTTGTCCGGATACCTACTGAACACAATCTCCCTTCCACTGATGGGAAACAGGTAGGTGGTCTCGAACGTGCCGCCACGAGAGCGACCCACCGCCATTGCCTTTCCCAGCCCCAGCATGTACATCGTACATAACAGGACTCCTATGAAAACCACGAATGAGATGCAGGCAAGGATCACAAGAACGGGTACCATGATCTTGGCGATGTGGTCCGGGAGCCTGTATGTTGTCCGTTCGTAGATCACCCTGTGAACCTCGTCAAGGACCCCGAACCCGGTTGCCTCCTCCTTCATAGAGTAGTTACGCCTGTCGAGCATTCCCCTCTGATACCATCTTTTCCTTTCCTGCATCTCCCGGACTTCATACCCTTTTGCGTACCCTGGGGCACCGGTGGCCGAGCCTGGCGCACCATATACCCCCAATCGCACGAGGTCCTCATGCCAGAGTGTCGTCCTCTCCGGTATGACCATACCCTTCCAGAACCGATACCCCAGGATGATGAAGATGAACAAGAGTATCCCGAATAGTGGTTGTACGATGAGAATGAGCAGGATAACCGGGTACAGGAAGCTGATGATCATTGTGAACCATTGTATCCAGTGCCTCGGGTATTTCCTTGCAGAGATGCCTCCCACCCTGGCGATATTCGCATCCTTGAGATAATCACTGTGCGCCCGCAGGATGAGGAGTAAGGTCCCCAGGCAGAAATGGTACAAACAATAGGAGACCAGGAGGATAATATATGCGTTCCTCTCGATAGCGAGGGGAAAGAAAATCAGGAAGACCGCCAGTGCGAATACGGCAGCATAGAGCATAGCTCTCCGAAGGTTCGATCTTAGGAGGGCCGCACGATCGATGGTGGATGGATAGAAATGCTCGACGTCGATCCGGGTGTAGTTTGTGATCTTTTTTATGTTCATGTAGGCCTGGAAGCTCCCCATCCAAACCAGCATGTAGAGGCCGATGAGCAATACTCCCACCAACATATACCCTTCAACCGTGGATAGTTCGGCGTCATCGTCCTCCTCTGTTTCTTCCTCCGTGGTTTCCTCATCATCTTCCCGGGATCCACTCATTCCCATCATTCCGATCAATGATGCGTACAGAATGATGACGATGGATACTGCAATAATGCGTTTTTTTCCCTCCCTCCACGCCACCTTTAGCCTGTTCCTCCACAACCTTCTCCTCATGTCTTTCACCAGCTTCACCGTTTCCTCCGGGATCAGGGGGCGGGGGCCCGGGCCAAGATTTTGTGGATTGCTGGAGTTTTTTCTCATGGTTCACCTCATGATGGAGATGGTGTCGTAGAGGTGCAGGCTTACCTTTGGCCCGAGTGCGATTATGGCAAAGGTTACCAGAATAAAGAGATACGGTATCAGGGGCTTCTCGAACACCTCAGTCATCATGATTATCATGTATCCCATGCCCAAGATCATGTAGAGGATCATAAAAGGGAAGCTCCTGAACATGGTTTGCTGTATCTGGCTGGGATAAAAGCGGTGCAATATATGAAGAGTGGCTGTGGTGAAAAGAATAGAATACCCTGCAACCGCTAAGACAAATATGACCAGGGTGCGGGTTAGTTCTCTTAGAGCATGTGGCCCACCCCATAAAAGCGTCAACACAATGATTGCACCAGGCCCCATCAAACCGGCCAGAAAGAGCTGGCGGATTGCAGTCCCGATGACCCGTTTGGCCTGGAAGGGCATCATATAGATGTTCTCGAACCCAACGGTATCCTGGTTTATGGGGTTCTTCAGACCAACTATAACGATAAAAAAGATGATGAGATTTACACCCACAACTGTTATAAATATCTCCCGTTCTAATGGATCGAGGAAGAGACAAATAAAGGCAGTAAGTAGGATCGCCGGAACGGCAAGCGTGGTGAAAAGATTAAACTGCTGACGCCAGAAGATCACGCCACATTTGTCCTTAACCGCCTGGAAACCGGTGCCTTTCTCCTTCATACTGAAACGCTGTTCATCCAATATCTTGAGCTGACCGACCAAATCATGTTCTCTGTCGATCTCCCGATTTTCCTCTCCGAATAGACCGAAATAACGGGCGGCAGGTGTGTAAAGATAAGCGGGCAGGGGTATGCGATCTTCCTGCCAGTAGTCCTCGATAAATGGAAGTATGTGTCTGCTCCAGCACAGGACCGCCAATGGGATAGTAAGGGCGATTAATATTCCTGCGGTGGGAGATTTCAAGAATTGACTAAGAAAGAAGGAACCCTCTGGGATAAAGATAAACAGCAGGAAGATATCAAATGCAAGGAAAAAGAAGATGATGATCAACCGGATCGGACGGTAGAAAAATTCTGCGAGGTCACCGAACCTGTCGCGACGTTTTACGGTCTCGACAAAGTTAACCACCATAAAGAGAAAGCACTTCAGCAGAAGGAGATTGAAGAGAATAAGGGTGGTTTCGGCAAAGGAATAGTCCGTATATGGTTGAACTATAATTGAAAGGAAGAAATAAACAATAAGTGCAAGAATATTGAACCGGAGATAGCAGAAGATATTGTTTTTCACAATATTTTGCCGGTCAAGAAGTGTGGGATAAAGGCAATTCACATCAGCCCTGAAATAGAGGGAGATCCTATAGATGTTGTAATATTTGAAATCCGCCATCATCATTGGGAAAGAGATGAATATCAGGATAACGAACATTACAAATTCAGGCTCAGCCTTCCACATGAAATACAAGTAAAATACAGAAAAAATCCCTATACCGATTTGTGGTATCTTCATTCCCCTCCACGTGATCTTGAGGTTGTTCACGAACAGGCGGGAGCGCAGCCACTTTACAGTTTCCACCGTTTCCTCCGGGGTCAGCGCCCTGGGCCCCCCCTTGTCATCAATCCTTTCCTCTACCATCCCTTTCTCACACCTCCTGATTACTACATCTTCCTTTTCCTGTATCACTCCTTCCTGCACCTTCGCCCATCAAACACCCGCCTTTTTTCTAATCCGTGAAAATCCGTACCTATCTGTGTCATCTGCGTTCCATTTACTCCCCGGCGGTAATCTTGATGACCAGATCCTCCAGGTCCCCTTCCGTGAAGTACTTGGACCTCAATTCTTCCATGGTACCCTCCGCAACCTTCCTTGCTTTGTCGATGATCAGGATGCGGGTTGCCATGTCCTCCACGAAGTGCAGCATGTGGGCGCTGATTACCACTGCCCCGCCTTCTTGGAGCAGCCTCATGATTCTTCCCCTCAACGCTCGAACGCCCCTGGCATCGATGCCGATGATGGGCTCGTCCAGCAAGAGCAGCCTGGGCCTGTGGATGAAGGCGCAGATGATGCTCACCTTCTGCTTCTGCCCTTTGGACAGGTACTTTATGAACTCGTCCCGCTTCTCCCTGAGATCGAAATCATCGATCATCTTCTCTGCCTGACCCTGCCAGTTCCTCATGCCGTATGCCCGTGCGATGAAGGAGATGTGCTCCCAAACGGTCAGGAGTTCGTAGGGGTTGGGTACCTCGGCCACATATCCGAACAACCGCTTTGCTTCCACGGGCTCCTTCTTGATGTCATGGCCCCCGACCTCTATTCGCCCCTCCTTGAAGTAGAGCAGGGTGCAAATGGATCGGATTAAGGTGGTCTTTCCCGCACCGTTCGGTCCCACGATGCCCAGGCATTCCCCTGGATAAACTTCTAACGACATGCCTTCAACTGCCACATTCTTCCCGAACCTTTTGGTGAGATTTTCCACTTTGAGAAGAGGTGAGGTATTGCCTTGGTTTACAGGGGATATTGCGCTGTTTGTGCCGATTTCCATGAGTTTCACGTCCCGTTATCTTGATATTTGTCCACAATTTAACTTGCGGGAAAGGAACTTTTGTATAAATAGTTTTGCCATCCGCTGTTTCGGAAAGATCCAAAAACTTCTTTCCCCTCGCGATCAGCACTGCCAGTGCTGCGGCACGGCGCTCCTCCTCCGCCACCGGTACGCTGTCGTTCCGCGAGGCCGAAAAGGACAGGAAGACCGTGGACTATCACCTGAACAATAAAACAAACCCGGAGTGCCTATTCCCCAGAATTTATCCGCCTCAGCCCCTCATCCGGATTGAATATCTCATCCATAAGGAAGGTGGAACCGGTAACGATGAGGTAACCTTTACCTTTGGAGATTCCGGAGATCGCTCTTCCCACTCTAAAGGCTTTGATGGGCTCATCCTCAACCAAGATACCTTTCACTTTCTTAATCTCGGGCAAATCAAGGGCCAGTTCCTTCAATCTACCGGGCTCCGTTCCCCTGTATCCCGCGCGGGTGAGAATCACGAAATCCGCGAAATTCAGGATCTCTTTCAGCATTCCCCTGTGGTCCTTGTTGTCGGAAAAGCCGCACACCACCACACACCTCTTGCCTTTCTGGAGGCATTTCTCGAGTGTGGAAAAAAGTGCCCCCAGCTCCATGGGATTGTGTGCCGTATCAACGATCAGCCTGCCCCTGATCTCGATCCTTCCGGGCAGTTCCGCACTCTCCAACCCTTTCTGGATTTCCTTTTCATCCAGCCCGACAATCTCCTTCGATACAGCCGCCGCAAGGGCAGCATTCCCGGCCTGATGCCTTCCTGGATGAGGGATATTGAAAAGCGAATGATCCCGGGTGAATCCGATACCCTCACAATCCTTTAGTGAGCGAACGTTTTCCGGAGAAATCGCATGGAACGGCGAAGAAAGCTCATCACAGCGTCTCTTGATAACATCAAACCCCTCACCCCGAATTTCGGAGGTATAAACAGGGATTCCCTGGCGGATGACCCCTGCCTTTTCCTGTGCGATCTCCTTGGTTGTGTGGCCGAGGATGTGGGTGTGGTCAAGCCCGATCCGGGTGATGATCGTGGCAGCAGGGGAAAGCACTCTGGTCTGATCGAACCTCCCTCCAAGGCCGGTCTCCACCACCGCCCATTCTACTCCATTCTCACGGAAATATTCAAAGGCCAGGACAAGGATGATCTCCTGGAAGAGTACGGTTTCCTTGGTGGATTCTTCCATTCCTGAGATGTCTTCTTTTATCCCATTCCACAGCCTCACGACCTCGGAATGCGGAATGGGCCCCCCGTTTATCTGGATGCGCTCATTGAAATCATGGATATGGGGAGAGATAACCAGGCCGGTCCTGAATCTTCGGGAAAGGATGGAATGAAGGTAATGGGCAACGGAGCCCTTGCCGGTCGTGCCGGCAATGTGGATTATCCTGATTCGATCATGGGATGGGCAGAGGGAATCAAGAAGGTTACGGGTGAAGCTCAGGCGTTCCTCCTTCCCTTCAGGCGTGCTCGGGACCTTTCCTCCATGGTGGAATACCTCCCTCAAAACCTCGAGGTATTTCCCATCCTCATCGCTTTCCTTGCTCTTTCCCGTAAGCTGCCTGAGTTCCTCCTCCAGTTCAGGAATATTATCGAAATATCTTATCATTGCTAAATTACCCTTATCATACTCGACCTTCACCTCTCCCTGCTCGAGGTAGTTCGATACGCTCATGGTCTCACCAAAGGATAGGTTGGAGTTCCGGAGCTCGTACCTCAGCCCCTGAGTAATTATGCCATGAGCGTATGGGAGAGGGATAAGCGACACACACCTTCCCGGGCGGTCCTTTATCCTATTTTCAGGGCGGACTCTCTGGACAATGCTCTGCTCTGTAACCAGGTAGATCTCTCCCTGGAACCCTATTCCGACCTTTTCCCCGGTCGAGGTGAGAGGGATGTTCTCAGGGCAAAGAAGGCCTAAAGAGGCTAAGGACAGGTCTGTCCTGTTCCCCCAGGCCCCAAGGACGATGATTCGCTCCGCCCCCATGTCGATGGCCTTCAGAATAGAGAGTTCGATATCCAGGTAATCCTCGCTTGGGTCGGTAATAATCCGGACCCCTTTCCTGCGGAAATACTTTAGGGTTCGGGGGGAAACGGAGTCCATGTCCCCGATGATAATATCAGGGATTATTCCTGCCTCTAAAGCGGCCTCGGCACCGCTGTCCGCACAGATGACCAGGTTTGAAGGGGAATACACGGATAAAAGGAAAATCGGGTCTATTCCTGCTCCGCCCAAGATGAGGGCAATCTTCATAATGAAAGATTCTTTCCTTTGTATTTAAGCTTGATTCCGGTTTTTCAGATTAGGATATCAGATGATTCACACCAATAATGGCTCATTGAGGAAAAGGTTTAATTAAGGCCGGTAAATTCGGTTTATCCGATGTATCAAGCACGACTTGTTCCATTTACGAATCGGGATCTCTTCCTAGGCGATTACATAGAGGAAATTCTACCCGGCAAGGTGGAAGAATGGGGAAGAGACAAAGAGAAGGTATAAGGAGGAGCTAACAAAAATAATTGAAAAGGAGGCAGTAACATGAAAAAATTAAAGATCTATCTGGACACCTCAGTATTTTCAGCATATTTCGACGAGAGAGACATCTTTAGGATGAACCTGACAATAGAATTCTGGAAGGAATTGGAGAATCATGATAGAGACATATCAACCGTAGTCCGTGAGGAGTTAAGTGCAATCACGGATGAGAATCTGCTGCAAAAGCTAAGCGACCTTACGGGAAACTTCAAGGTGCTGGAGATAGATACAGAAACTGAGAACCTGGCAGACATATGAGAACCTTGAAAAACCCTAAACCTCCCACAATAGATTTTCATTTATCTCAATAATAGTTAACTTTATCTAATTGAAACAACTTACCATACACATGAAACAACTTGACTCCTTTTTCATCAAA
>DAOVMN010000401.1 GCA_030630685.1 Thermoplasmata archaeon
ATCTGAGGTTCAATCTTAAAGGAGCACTTCCAATATTCATTCAGGGTAAGGAGATAATGGGCGCTGAGGATTTTATGGAGGTGGTGCTTTCTTCTCTCGGGCTGCTGGAGCGATTTAAGGCCCGGATTGGGGAACTGCAGGCCGGTAGCGTGAGCGAAAACCTTAAAGAGATGTTTATGACCATTGAAAATAAGTTTCCCGTCGAGGACCTGGGATTGGTCATATTTGTGGACGATTTCGATCACCTCCTCAGAAACCTCGGAAATTCGACCAGGGAAAGGAAGAAGGGGAATCCAGAATGGTTTACAAAGGTATTTCGGGCAACCCTTGAATCCATTGGCTGGCTTACTCTTGTTGTAACCATCTCGAGGGGGAGCAGGGAGGCATCCCGACATATCTATTCGGCAAATGCACCCTTCCACAGATTCTTTCAGTTTAATGAGATCCCCCCTGTGTCAAAGGAGGAAATTGAGAAGAGGATCGGAGATGTGGCCGGGGGGTCACTTGCTGCCCGGATATTCGAGATAACTCACGGCAATCCCCTTTTTGTGAATCTTGTACTGGGTTATGTTTCTCACGGGGAAGAGGATGTGCTGAAAAGGGAGGTCTGGGAGAGAGTATTTACCCACAACGACTATCTCTTCAAGGAAATATGGAATAGTCTTTCACCCCAGCAAAGGAAGATTCTGAGAACCATTGTTGAGATTATGAGAGGTGAGTACATCCTGAATAATATCGATTGTGAGAGATTTGAGAGCACGCGTTTCACAGAGGTCCAGAAAAGAATACTGGAAGTTCTCCGGGAATTTGAGGCACGGAATGCTGACGGCTCAAAGAAATTTTTCCGTTTCAGGATGCTCTGTTCAAGGATTCCGGATAAGGAGCCAAAAGAACTCCTTATCGAGATTTTGAGGATGGGGAAAAGGAAGGACTTCCGTGATGACGCAGGGATGAGAAGATCCGCGTCACCAAAGGAGGTCTCCTTGGTCACCGGGGTGAAGATTTCCACGGTCGTAGCGCAGATGAAAACCATGGTAGGAAAGGAATTCCTGATTTCTCCGGCCAAGGGGGAATACTCCATTTATATTCCAATGCTGAAGGAGTGGGTTGCACACCGGTTTCTTGGGCTCCTACAACAGAGGTTTTATTTATTCAGCCAGATAGCCAGGTCACTAATTCTTTACAAAGAGAAAGATTATCCTTCATTGGTCCACATACTTCCAGAGCTTGAGGAGGTCTCTGAAGAATCCGGGGATTCCGCAGTGCATGTATGGATTCTTAATTTTATGGGTATTGCCCTCTGCGAACTCGGGAAGCTGAAGGGAGAGGAAAGCTGGTTCAAAGAGAGCTTTGAGAAATACAAGAAGGCGGTAGAAATCAAACCTGACAAACATAAGGCATGGAACAACTGGGGCACTGCCCTCGCCGCCCTCGGGAAGCTGAAAGGCGAGGAAAACTGGTTCAAAGAGAGTTTCGAGAAGTACGAAAAGGCCGTAGAGATCAAACCTAACAAACATGACGCATGGTACAACTGGGGTACTGCCCTCTCCGCCCTCGGAAAGATGAAAGGTGAGGAAAGCTGGTTAAGGGAGAGCCTCGAGAAATACGAAAAAGCCGTAGAATTCAACCCAGACGACCATGAGGCATGGAACAACTGGGGCACTGCCCTCTCGGATCTTGGAAAGCTGAAAGGCAAGGAAAGCTGGTTCAAAGAGAGCTTCCAGAAATACGAAAAGGCCGTAGAGATCAAACCCGACAAACATGAGGCATGGAACAACTGGGGCCTGGCACTGAGTGATCTTTCCGGGTTGCTAAAAGGCGAGAAAAGCCTCAAAACTCTGGAGGAGGCAGGATATAAATTCGCAATGGCAGGCCTTCTTTTCATCGAGCATGGGAATCTGGATTACGGGATGAAACTTCTAAAAGCTGCTTATTCCACAGGGAAGGAGCGTCCAAACTGGCACTCCGCTTCCGCCGGGGTCATCCTTGCGGGAATTGGAACTGTGAACAACCTTCCGGTAACAGAGGAGCTTGTTGAGAATGAGCTCTGGCCCAACCGGGAGAGGATCAGGGGAAGATTCACGGACATCCTGCTAAGGTTCCTGAAGGGTGAGGTGAGAAAGGAGGAGATTAAAAGAATCCTCCAGGGTGAGATAAAAATAAAGGAAGTAGACCTCTTGGAGCGGAGGTTTGAGGAGTACAGCCTGTCACTCTTGAAGAGATCACTGGAATCAAAGGATGATCCTGCCAGGAAAACAAAGAAGGAGAGAACATAGGCAGAGGTAGGAGTCCCGGAAAACAATAAATATAAATCGGAAACCTTCCGGGCTGTCCCGACTTAGCTCAGACTGGCCAGAGCGGGTGACTGTAGACAGCTCCATCTTTTGATGTAGCCCGCTGAAATCACTAGGTCCCCGGTTCAAATCCGGGAGTCGGGACCTTTTTATCTGGGTGCATTCCCATTTTATGGGTAATTGAGAATCTCATTAACAACCGAGACTTTGTGATGAGAATGGAATTCTAACTGCCTTGACGAGTCCTTTGGACTCATCCGGCAATTACACCCTTCGGGTGCTCATGCCTTATCGAGCCCTGCGGGCTCAAACGGAGTAAGAACAAGTTCTTACACCTTATCACCCTTCGGGTGAACGG
>DAOVMN010000067.1 GCA_030630685.1 Thermoplasmata archaeon
ATCCTTCTCGGAATCGGGTTCGATGAGTATTCTATGCTCTACAGGCATGATATAGGAGATGCTCGTGTTGACCCATACGCTGCTCGAGTTGTCATCGTCCGAACCATCATGAGGCACCGCTTTCATAAGGATCGATGCCTCTTCCCCGAATACGGGTGCCGGTTCCCTATCGATATCAGGGGCAGTGATCCGGAGGGTTCGGATGGTCCTTTCCCCCGAGGAAAGTTGGAAGGTTCGTGTGCCATTAACGAAAATATGCCAACCATCCTCCGATGGGTTGGTGTTCCTCAGATGAATGGTATCCTCCCCGTTCCCTGTGTTAAAAATGGTGAGGGTGTAGTTCACCTTTTCACCCGGGATGATCCTCAGATCGTTCAGGTCCGCCCGAATGGTTGTTGAATAGACCTGTTCCACCGTGGTATTGATAGGATGTAAGAACACCTCATCACCTGTGGAATTCGCAATTACATAGACTGTGGAATTGCGCCATGCCGATGCCTGTTCGGATCCGATCCCGGGTGCTTTTAGGCGAAGGGTGAAATTCCATTCTTCTCCGGGATCGAGTGCGATAAAGAATCTTCCCACCTCGTTGGAATCATTGAGAAGGGAGATCTTCCAGTCCGATTCAACAAAATGAGTCCACACCTCGAAGGTGTCCCTGCCGTTCCCCAGGTTCCTCAGGCTCATGGGCAGTTCTTTTGTCTCCGCGGGCTTGATGGTTAAAGCAGGCCTTCCTGAAAGGTTTGCAAGGTAGAGCTGGTTAACCCTGATATTCAGTTCTTTCCAGTCCGTGAGGACAGAGTCCTGTGAGCTGACCGAGAGGTTCGGGGCCAGGATGCTGCCTGCTCTAACCTGTGGGTCAAGGGGCTGCGGTGCGGTTATTGTGAGGATGAGATCCTTTTCCTCGTAAGGATCGTACGTTTGTGTGGCTTCCTCCAGGGAACAGGTAAAATTGTTAGGGAGCCCGGAAAGAGCAATCGTAAAGTTCTCGTACCAGTTCCCTGTATTTCGCACTGAAAGATTGATGTGGATTTCCTCGTGAGGAAGGATCGGAAAATCTGTCTGGTTCACCATCAATCCAACTCCTCTGGTCCTGAGGATGGTTATGTTCAGGTCTACGAAATCCCTTGCATCACTGGAGTTCATGGAAAATACCCAAAATCTAAGGGTGTGGTTGGAATAGGCCCATTCCTCCTCTGAAGCGGTAATGTTGACGGTAACGGTTCGACTCGTATTCTTCCTCATGTTGAGAACTTCCGACGGGGAAAATTCTACAACCCACCCCTTGGGGGCATCGGCGGAGAAGGAGAGATTGTCATACCAGTTGCCGGTATTCCTGAATGTGAGAAGATAGCCATGGGTCTCACCGGGTTCGAGGGAATCGTTGGTGATATTTACGTGGGAAAGGTCGGTAAAGGATGTGATCTCCACCCCGTAACCTTGCTTTGCCCTGGTTTTTATGACCACATATTCATCTACAGCCTGTTCTGCGAAATGTGCTCTTATTTCGATTGTAGTGACGTTGTTGGGATCCTCAAATCCTGGTACGGTAACATTCAATAACTTGATAACGGATTCTCTGGTCCCTACCACGAAATCGGTATCATTGAATCCCGCTGGCCAACTCCTTGAATTGGATCTGATGCTGAGCTTCACATTATTCGGGTCGGAATCCGCATTGAATATCTCTATCTCATAGCCTGCATTCTCTCCGGGAAAGGCCTCCTTGAAAGCCTCTTTCACAACAAGCTGGGCGATCTTCGCTTTGATCTGGGCCTCTTCCTCGACAGAGGTATTGTCTTTTGAGCTAACAGTCAGTTTCAGTAACGCTTCCTGATTTCCTGAATCAAGTTCACTCGCATTGGGGGCGGTCAGGGTGAACCTGGCATTCCTCACCCCGTCCCTCTCCACATTGTTGAGGTTTGTGACATTGAAATCCGCACTCCAGTTGGAAGGCAGCCCTTCCTTTTTTAGGCTGTAGTTGTCCATCCCATTCCCGGTATTGGTGATCTCCAGATAGAAGTCTACCTGTCCGCCGGGTGAGGCCTTCTGGTCCTCATCCCCAATCACTTCAAGCTTTACACCGTTCACCTGCCTCACTACAACTGAGAGATTAACCTCCCCGAAATTATTGCTGTTCTCGCTCATCACACTGAAATTAAGTGTCTCCCTTGAATGCGCATCGGCAAAGGGGACATGGATATCCACCGTGATATTCTCCGATTCATGGGACTCCACGAAAACGGTACCGTTCGCCTCTAATGGGTCCGGGATCGAATAATTCCATCCCTCCGGCAATCCGCTGCCGTTAAAGGAATAGTAATCGTCCCTGGTTCCGGTATTGTTTATCTGTACCCGGAAAGAGGCTGTAGAATCCGGATCGCTCTCCTTTTCGATGACCGGAGCGTGTACCTCGAGCTCATAGGGTGCCGAGACCCATAAACTTCTCTCAAAGACGTTGTTTGTCTTGTTCACCTCCTCGATCTCATTGTCCGGATCCACGATCACCTTGAAGGTATGCCATCCCTCTGTAACTTCATAGTCCTCGACCACAGGGATGGGGTCTGCCATTTCCCCGGATCTGATAGTATGGGTATCCTCTGCTATGGTTGTGTTTCCATCCATAAATCGGATCAGGACATTGGCTGCGTCCGCTGTCCCATTGTTGTAAACATCTGCTTCGATCCTGATCTTGTCCCCTGCCTCTGGATGCTTCTTATCGAAGGAGATGTCCCCTGCCTCGAGCTCTGCTATGTTCTGCGTTATGACCACGGAATCTATCGCTATGTCGAATATCCCATCCCTGTTGAAATCCCCAATCGCGGGCGAGTCGAAGAGCTCATGGGTGTCATCATCGAGCTTCGCCCCTGGATAAAATCCTTCCATGTAGGCCCCATTGGTACCGTCGAAGGCCAGCACCCTTGGATTTGTGGCAGCAATCACATCCAACTTCCCGTTCTGGTCCAGGTCAAAGAGAACAGGGGAGGAAACAGCTCTGTCCTCCATTGCATCGGAATTTGTGTTGAACTCCTTAGACCACAGCTTCGTTCCGTCCCGTTTAAAAGCGGTGACAACTGTGCTGACATCGTATGTTCCTGAGATATACCAGGCCTGAACAACGATATAATTCTTCCCGTCACCCTTCAGGTCACCCACCACAGGCGTAGCACCTATCCTCCCCTTCACAGGGATGCCATACTTCCAGTTGTCTAACGGCCTCCCTAAATCATCGTAGACATAGATGCTGCCATAATCCTCGGAGTTATGCGGGTCTATTGGAATGGCCAGAACTATATCAGGCTCATCATCACCGTCAACGTCGGCAATAACGGGTGAAGGAAGATATTTATCCCATGTCCCTCTGGTGGCATCCTCGGTAACGGTTTTTCCGATCTTCCCGTTCTTGAGCCGATAAAGATACTCCTTTTGATCGCCATCGTCGTAACAGGCCGTCCAGATTATTGTGTCATCCCCGCTCACAAGCGATGAGGGGGTGGAGGGAAGTTCGCCCTCAAGCTTTTTTTCCCAGAGCTTATGCCCATCCGAATATCTGGTGCTGCCGTTCAGGGCATAGATCTTCGAGTGTGTGTCTGAGAACATGGTAGTGATCACCACGTCCATGGTGGGATCCTCATCGTTAGGAGTAAGGTCTGTGAGAAGTGGCGAGACCCCTTCGATCTTATCATCTGTCTCGTATGCCCAGAGCTTTTGCCCGTCCATATCATGGGAATCCCAGGAATACCTGTCACCTTCTCCTTTGTCCGGGTGATATCGTATGACAGGTTCGAGGGCATAAACCACGCCATCCGTGGTGGCAAACACGATGTCGAGTTCCCTATCATCATTTAGATAGCCTGCAACAGGCCCTGCCTCGATTTTTTTATTACCCATGTCCAGCGCCCAGGCGGTTTCTCCGGTATCGCCGTCCACTATATAGATGGTTGTGTTACCATTCTCGTCCTCCGCGCAGAAGAGTAGATGCACCACATCCCTGTCATATTCACCGTTTCCCCCTTCCACCCGGATATTCTCTCTAAAATCGGCGGCAGTTGTGCCCATGGAGAGCACATTGAGTCCCTTGTCCCATTTTATCACGGGGTCCGAAATCCCCCGCATCTCATCCCGAAGAACTGCATCCTTTGCTGCGGTTCTCTGGAATTGAGGCCAGTATAACGCATCCTCATCACCAATCTCCCCGGATGCATTACCAGGACCATGAAGAAGACCCATAATGACAGGGGCAAGCATGAGTAGTGAGATCGTGAATACAAGGCCTCTTCTGCTGTGGATGTCCAATTTGTGGTTCCTGAGTTCGTAAAGTGATTTCATGACCTATCACTCCTGCAGGGTACGGTAACTCAAGGTATTTTTAATATGTTTTTGGTATTGATTTTTGACTTGCAGGGTCCTGATATTTTTTGTTTGGGGTGAAAGACTTAAATACCACATTAGGTGATAAGCAAGCTATGAAAACAGAAATCGATTACCAATGGTGCCTGACCGTAAACCAGGACAAACCCGCACGAAAAGAACCCATGGCGAGAGGTGATTAAATGGTCATGCGAAGTTTTGCAACAAAAGAAATGTGCCTTCACATCGAAGGAAAAGTAGATGATATCAAAAAACAGTTACACGCTGAAATCAGAGAAATCCTCAAGATCTTTATATCCGAAGATGGAAAAGAGATATGCATACGAGGAGATTTGCACGATTACAGGGTGAGAAATAAAATCATCCGCATTGTGAGTGGTGGTAAACATGGGGTTGATTTACAGACCGATTAGGATCTCTTCATTGGACGAAAAGAATTCGAAAAATACGGTTGCTCTGGTTGATACAGGATGTGACGAATCAGTTATCAGTGAAAGGATTGCCCGGAAAATTGATGCAGGATTATATGGTATCTTCAAAACCGTTTCTGCGTCACAGCATGAGATGACAGGCAGCTATGCAGATGTCATTTTGTATGACCTTGCGGATGAGATTGGAGGGCAAATCACTGTGGGTGTATCCGACGAGCCTTTCGATGTTGATGAGGGGATTGAGGTTATTCTTGGCGTGGATTTCTTGCAGGAAAACAGCGTTAAGCTGGATCTCAGGAAGTAGGAGTGGGAAAAGCGGGAGCCGGGTGAGTAACCTCTTTTTGCAGTTAGCTCAATCCACTCCGGAAAGATTATTTATTCCTACATCATTTCAGGCTTGATTGATATGACCAATTTCAAAAGAGGCCCATCGGAGGTTAAGGATAACATTATCCACAAGAGCGAACTCAATATCTCCGGAGATGTGATCCTGGCGGACAACATCATCTACAAGTCCAAGATCAACCTGCATGTTCCAGATAACATGATGGATAATGGACTCATTCGCTCCTTCTTGGACACCATCCCCTTTTCGCAAACGCCCACGCAAACAGAGGACCACACCGTGTGGACGCTGCCCGTGGGAAGTCCGGAGATGGGGGACAGGACGCTCGTTGGTATTAAAGAGATAATCCGAAAGGAGATACAGACACTCAAGGCGGCTCACCGGAAGCTCCTTGCCAGGATCGCGGTGAATGGAAACAAAAAACAGATGTTGAAAAATGAGATAGAAAAATTGGAAGCCATGAAACCGGGCTCGATAGAGCTGCCTCATCTTGAGAATGTGGTCAGGCTCATAGAGCAGTATCCCGTAGAGGCGGATTTACTGAATGAGAAAATCGAGAATTTGACGGATTTGCTTCATTCCGTGACAGCGATGCAGGAAGAGAGAAGATTCAGAAAGGATTTAGGCGGGGCGTGTGGTGCGGTGGAGCAGTTGCTGGGCGATGCAGTGAGGATTGCGAGTGAGGCGGAGGAGATTATGGAGGAATTGGGATGAAAGAAAAAAGGTTTGGAGTAACAGATAAAAAACCAAAGAACTTTAAAGGAGAACCTAATAACGAGAGGCGATAAGATGGTAATGAGAACAATTGAAATGAAAGAAATCTGCATAAATATCCCCTCTTCTCTTCTTGAGGAGCGAGTAAATAAATTAAGAGAACTCTTTGGAGAGAGGTTTAAGATAGAGATAAAAAAGGAAGGAGTCTCTGTCTCGGGAGATCTTCACAATCATAAGATAAGAAACAAGATAATAGATATTCTAAGGGGTGAATAGATGGGAAGAAAATATATCCCATTGAGAATCAAATCCAAGAGAAATTCCGCATTTGTTGTGGGATTTGTTGATACAGGTGCGGATGAGACAGTGATAAGTCCAAGAGCTGCAAAAAGGATTAAAGCAGAAAAGATTGGGGTATTTAGAGCCCTTTCAGCCTCAAGAAATCTTGAGACAGGTGAGCCTTTAGAGATTGTTGGTGATTTGACTGAGATAGAGATCGAGGATTGCACAAGTGGTAAAAGTTCAATGTTAAGGTGTGGAATCTCCGAAGAACCATTTGATTACGAGGAGGAGGATGTTGATGTTATCGTGGGGCTTGACTTTTTGCAGGGTAACGGAATGGTATTGGATTTTAGGAAACCTTTGGAGGTGGAAGCATGAAAAATTGTATACATTCAAAAACAAGCTCTGCTGGTCTAAGGATGACAAGAAGTTGGTATTTGAAGACAAGCTCTACAAATTTAAGAATGAGTGAAAAAAGAGAAAAGGTGAATTATGGGAAGGAGGAGTGATTTCATGGTAGGAAAAATGACATGGAGTAAGAAAAGAAAAGAAAAGAAAGCGGCGAGAAAACTTAAGAAAGACGCTAAAAAAGCGTTTCAGATATATGAACGGGAAGATAGGTTTACTATAACAGAAATTAAATACGATGAACGAAGTTTGACTTTTATTAAAGAAGCAGCAACTGATTTAAAGGCAGAAGAAATCGAAGCTGAACATAAAGAACAGTTAATTAAAAATGCCGAAGCTTGGGCGACGAAATTATATAACGAATACCGTAAAGTGATGATTTTCATGCGCTACCAAAAGAAGATAGCAAAGTTAACCATCGATTATGAATTTGAGGCAATGCACGGTGATCCTAATAAAGCAAGGGAATTACAGCAGCACGTAATGGAGTATCAAAAAGTCATTGGTAGGACTTTTATCTTCACAGAAGAAGAATTTAGAGAATTAGAAGACGGTGCAAGGACTCTTGAGGTACTTAGCAACAAGATTGCTGAACTAAATAAAAAGATCGAACCTCGTGTAATTGGACAGTTAAGAAACGTTGCTGAATGCCTTAAAGAAGTTGTTGACAAATCAGGCACTATTGAAAAGAAGTTCTGGAAAACAGAGAAAGACCAAATTCAAATAATGTTAAAAAACCTCATCCAAACCGAAACCCGTGAAAATGTAAAAAACGCACTGATCCAATCAAAACAAACAATAGAAGAACTTGAAAAAAACATAAACCAACTAACTTCAAAAAAACAAGAAATGGAAAACTCACTTTCAAACCAAAAAAGATCTGAAGAAATAAACCAAACAATCAACAAATACCGAAATCGACTCCAAGAAGCAAAAGCAGTAAACTCAATAGGAACAGCAAAAACATACGCTTTTATGATAACAAAACAAAAACGAAAATTGAATATGATGGGAAAAATCCAAAATGCAATCCAAAAACTCTCTTCCAAAACAACAGTCCTCACTCACTTAAAAGAAGACCTCACTGAAACAGCCTTTGAACTTCCAAAAGAAGCTGACCTTATGGGCAGCATGAACATCATCAATACGGCCATGGGCGAGGTTCATAACGTTGATGCCATCATGGGCGAAATTACAACCATCGAGGATGAACTAAAAGGTCTCGCAATTGAGACGGATTTGGCAGCGCAGGAGAGTGCGGTGGATATCGAGTCTTTGCCAGCGGATGTCAGGGCTGAGATAGAGCGGGAGTTGAGGGAGTGATCAAGAGAGGAAGAAACATGAGAACACCGAATTCAAAGACAGGGGGCATTCATAAGGAAATAAAAAACCTGGCGGAACAGAACAAGGTCTATATTACCCAGCATGCATGGGATTCGATGGATAAGAGAAACATAAAAATTGATGATGTACTCAAAATTATCTTGGACGGCGAAATCCTTGAAGAATATCCGGATGATAACCCCTGTCCCAGCTGCTTGATCTTTGGCGTTGTGATATCGACAGCTTTACATGCTGTTGTGGCTCTCTGTGCGAATCATGTCAGGATAATCACCGTGTATGAACCCGACCCAACCGAATGGATCGATAACAAGATAAGAAAGCAAAAAGGAGGTGGATAAGATGGAGCTCTGTAGTCTATGTGGAGGAAAGATGGAAGAACAAAAGGTTGAAGTGGTCAAAAAAGTAAACAATAACCTTATTGTGGTCAAAGATACTCCCGCATGGGTCTGTGTACAATGCGGAGAAAGATATTATTCGATAGAAACCGTAAAACAGATCGAGAGGATACTGAAAGATGCCGGGGAAAAGAAGATAGAATTCCATGAGATTCTTGCAGGAGAAGTTTCCTTCCACAGGCAAGTTGTCTCTGCTTAACAGCTCTCGTATCAGAAATATACAGCGTTGTACCCTGAATATAGAATCTCTCCCAGCCTATGTGAGAACCGGGGGTGGGGTGGAGGGAATTGGGGGAGTAGAAATTAAGGTTTCACAATTACAGAAAACAAGATGGCTGATCTACCTCTCATCACCCGACTCGGCTACAGCCCAAGCTGCCTCGAAATAACGATCCTCATGATCTCGGAGGTGCCTTCCCCGATCTCGCAGAGCTTGACATCCCTGTAGAACCTCTCCACCGGGTACCGCGTGGTAAAGCCATGCCCTCCATGGATCTGAATGGCCTTTGAACATATTTTGGTACCTACCTCCGAGGCAAAGAGCTTTCCCATGGCTGCCTCCTTTGTGAAGGGCTTCTTGTTATCCTTAAGCCACGCTGCTTTCAATAACAAAAGACGGGCAGCATCGATCTCCATGGCC
>DAOVMN010000296.1 GCA_030630685.1 Thermoplasmata archaeon
AGGATAAAGGGCTTGAATAATACCATCACGCCCTCTTCGGCCTAAATCGCTCTCTCTGAGTGAGGGGTGGTAAAAGCTGTTAGAGATTTCAAAGTGCCAAGGTCTTAATACAAAGATCGTTCGAAGAAAACAAGTGATTAAAATGAACACTTCCGATAACAGAGCGTATCTGGCTTCGTGCCTTCGGCATTCCGCCCAAACCGCCCTTCGCCGAACTTCATATCCCCAAATCGTCATCGGCAATCCACATAACAAGGAGGAATACACATGAGTAACGAGGAACTTAATTGGTTGCTATCTCATCCAGAGATAGAAGAGAAGTATGTTGGAGAATACATCGCAATAGCAGGAGATAAAATAGTAGCCCATGGGAGAGATTTCAAGAAGGTTTTAGAAAAAGCTGGAAAGGAGCACACGGAAGCCTTCATCCATAAGGTTCTTCCAGTGGATAAGGAGCTCGTCGTATGATCGAATTCCCTTTCCTTAAGAGACGTTCAGAAAAGTTTGGCTACATCCTGAAACCGATTGTTCCGGTAAGCATAATCGGTCCAAAACGTGGAGTGAAAGTGTTTATGCTTCTGGACTCGGGTGCGGATATCTCAATGATACCTTATTCTGTTGGAGAGACCATCGGAATAGAGCTTGACATGTCAACTCGAAGTGAGGTTCAAGGAATAGGAGAGGGCAGTGTTCCTTATGTAATTGGACAAGCTAAAATCAGGATTGAAGGCATTGAGATTTCAGCCCGCATTGGATGGGCTTTGATCGAAGAGGTCCCTTTCATATTAGGGAGATTGGATGTATTCAGGGCATTCGCGGTGGAATTTAGAGAATTTGAGAATAAGATTCTTCTTAAGCAACCGGAGGAATAAGCGTTATTCTCCGGAAAAGGGGCACCCCACCAGAACACAAGGAGCGTAGGCGGACCCAAACCAACCAAGCAGAGAAAACTATGTGGAGCGGCCCGGGAGCGAGGGCGATGAAGTAGAGGAGTGCGGGATGATCTCTGATCGTTAACGCTTTTTGTAAAAAGGCTCCAAAGATAAAAACTTGGCACAAAGTCCGACGGTGCGAAATATTAATAAGCAAAATCTGGGGATTGCTTCTCCCACAGTCGTTCTAGGCGTTACAGGAACTATTATTGACACAGAGGAATCCACTATGAGCGGTCTTATTTTGGAGTTACAGAAGAAAAGGGATCATCTGCAAAAAAATGTCGAGAATCACAAGAACAAGAGAGATGAGCTGAACAAAAAGACCAGGGAATGGGTCATCCGTAGGGACAAGCTTAATCAAGAGATTCGGGAATTGATCTCCAGGGCAAACAAGCACAGGGCCAAGCGTGATCAATATAACGAAGAGGTCCATAAACATAAGATCGAGAGAGATGCGATAAATAAAGAGGTCTCCAGGTTTTCATCCATCATAAGCGAGCTGAAGAAGAAGATAACCCCGGCCAAAGGACAGCCCCCCCTGTCCAGATTAAAGAGAGAATTGCACAACCTTGAATTCAAACAGATGACCTCGGCACTTTCCACGGAAAAGGAGAAGGAGCTTGTCGAGACCATGAAAGAACTGAGCAAGACCATCAAGGAGAGAGAGGAAAAGGAGGAAACCCCTGAGATCAAGGAGGCAATAAAGGCCTACGAAGAGGTGAAGGCAGAAGCCGAGAAGGAGCACAGAAATCTCCAGGAGCTTGCAGACAAGGCCCAGGTAGAACATGATCAGATGATCGAGCTCTACAAGAAATCCGAGAGGCTCATCAAGAAAGCGGACAAGGCGCAGAACAATTTCATAAAATCGAAGATGGAGGCTGACGAGGAACACAATATCACCATGAACTTTGTGAAACAGATCCACGAGCTGGATAAGATCATTATTGGATTGAAGATCAAACAGAGATACTCGCTGAAATCCAAGAAAGAGGTGGACAACAGACTCCAGGCAAAGGAGATATTCAAAAGATTCAAGGATGGTGAGAAGCTCTCCACCGAGGACATCATGCTTCTTCAGAAGACAGGATTTCTCTGAGGGTTACCATGAGGTTGAGATTTTTAGGAGGGGTTAACGAGGTCGGCAGGCTCGGGATGCTCCTTGAAAAGGGTAATGGCCAATTTCTTTTTGATTATGGAATATCCCCCACTAGACCCCCACAGTATCCCCTTCCCTCTCCCCCTGTGGATATCGCATTCCTGAGCCATGCCCATGTGGACCACTCAGGGATGATGCCCTGGCTAACCAGCAGGTACCAGCCCCCCATCATTGCCACCCGTGCCACAGCAGCTATTTCCGGACTTCTCAGCAGGGACAGTCTGAAGATCGCGAAAGCTGAGGGATATGTAGAACAATTTACACGAAAGGATATTCGGCGAATGGAGGACAATTTCGATCTTGTGGAATTCGGAGATACCAGGGACGAGGGAGGTTTTGAACTTCATTTCCACTCTGCCGGACACATCCCCGGAGCCACCATGTTCGAGCTGAGGGGCGAGTCCATTCTACTCTTCACCGGGGATATCAATACCATCAACACCCGCCTGGTCTGGGGCTGCCATCCTGTACACTGTGATACCCTTGTGATGGAATCCACCTACTCGGGCAGGGACCACCCGGACCGGAAGGAACTGGAAAAGGAGTTCATCGATGCGGTGGATGAGGTGGTCAACAGGGGAGGTAAAGTTGTTATTCCGGCCTTTGCAGTGGGCAGATGCCAGGAGATCCTCCTGCTTCTCAAGGATTCTCCATACGACATCTGGTTCGACGGTATGGGCAAAGAGGTCACCAGACTTTATCTGAAACAATCCCACTTCCTTCGCAATGCTCGAGACCTCGGGGAGGCATTTCATCGTGTGAATATCGTGCACTCCTATCATGGACGAAAGCTCGCATTGAAAGGGGACGTGATCGTCACCACAAGCGGGATGCTGGACGGAGGACCGGTACTCTTCTACCTCGAACACCTGAGGAGGAACCCAAAAAGCGGAGTGTTCTTAACAGGCTACCAGGTTGAGGGGACCAACGGAAGGATGCTTCTTGAAAAGGGCAGGTTGGACATTCGTGGGGTGAGGGAGAAGATCGAGATGGATGTGAGGTTCTTTGATTTCTCTGCCCATTCAGGCCATTCCCAGCTCAGGGAGTTCGCAAATAAGTGTGATCCTTCCAAGATCGTGCTCTTTCATTCGGACCAACGGGAGATCCTTGCCAATGACCTGAGAGAGGACGGGTTCGAGGTTCTGCTCCCTGACACCGGGGATGAGCTCGAGATCGATGGGTGAAAAGGTTACGTATCTGGATTAATCCGCAGCCCCTGCGCCATCAGCATTAAATTCCTTATGCACATCAACTTAACTTTCCTGAGGTATAAATCAAACCCTCTGATAGATCGTCAATCACCGAACCTTGGCCTGTAAAATAACTGAAGTACCATCCCAAAAAGATTATATGCCATTAGTAGTGAATTACCTTTGGCGAGAGTAATGGAACCCACAATATCCCTTATCAACACCGCCCTATCCACGGCAAAGATA
>DAOVMN010000112.1 GCA_030630685.1 Thermoplasmata archaeon
AATCTATCATTTCTTTAGCCGAATCCTCAATGCCCCATCAATAATTTTATAATCGTTCTCCATTTCCTCCGCCCGTGTAACCATGGACCTGAAGGAAATCGAAAAGAAATGGCAGCAGAAATGGAAACGGTCAAAAATATTCGAATCCGACCCCATTCCCGGGAAGAAAAAGTACTTCATCAACTTCCCCTATCCCTATATGAACGGCTACCTCCACATAGGCCACGCCTTCTCGCTCATGAGGGTGGAGATACTTGCACGATACAAGCGTATGACCGGTCACAATGTGCTTTTCCCATTCGCCTTCCACTGCACAGGCACGCCGATTGTGGCAGCCGCGGAGCGTATCAGGAAGGGAGAGGAAGGCCAGGTAAATATCCTCAGGGACATGGGCATTCCCGAGGAAGAGATACCCAGGTTTGCCGACACTCTCTACTGGACCGGGTTCTTTCCCGAAGAAGCACGGAAGGACCTTGAAAGATTAGGGATCGCAGTGGATTGGCGGCGAACATTTATTACCACCTCACTTAATCCCTTTTATTCCAAGTTCATCGAATGGCAGTTCCTCAGGCTTAAAGAGGAGGGGCTGATCAAGAAAGGCGAATACCCGGTAATCTGGTGCCCCAACTGCAACTCCCCGACAGGAGACCACGCACGATTGAAGGGGGAAGGGGAGAGACCCCAGGAGTTCACGTTACTGAAATCCAGAATCAGGCTTCATGAATGGGAAAAGGAATACGGAAAGCACATCTTTCTTTTGGCCGCCACACTTCGACCCGAGACCGTGTTCGGTCAGACCAACCTCTGGGTGGACCCGGATGAGGTTTATGCGATGGCTGAATATTCCGCACCAGATGGAGAAAAGGAGCTGTGGATTCTCAGCGAGCAGGCGGTTGCAAAACTGAAAGAGCAGAAGAAGGACCTCAATACCATTGGGAAAATGAAAGGTTCGGAAATCATCGGGAAGACTGGTATGGCCCCCGCCATCCATAGAGATATCCCCGTGCTGCCCTCCCATTTCTGCGACCCTGGGAAGGGTACCGGCATCGTCACCTCTGTGCCCTCTGATGCATCCGATGATTATATGGGGCTCTACGACCTCCAGAACAACCCTGAGGAATGCGAGAAATACGGGCTCGATCCTGAAGAGATAAAGAAAATCCAGGCAATACCCATCATCGAGAGTGCGGAATGGGGCACCAACCCTGCGGTAAGGATATGTGAAAAGATGGGCATCCGGAGCCAGTTCGAGAGGGAGAAACTGGAAAATGCAAAGCATGATATCTACAAATACGGCTTTTACACCGGTGTCATGACCTCGGAGTGCGGGGAATTTGCTGGCCAACCAGTTGAGAAGGTGAAGGATGATGTTAAGGCCCGGCTTATCGCAGAGGGAGAGGCGGATGTCATGTACGAGCCCTCTGGAGAGGTGGTATGCAGATGCCTGACCAACTGTATCGTAAAGATCGTGGATAACCAGTGGTTCTTATGCTACTCTGACCCTGAGTGGAAGAAAAAGGTACACGAAACTCTTGAGGAGATGAAACTGTATCCCGAGATCGTGAAGAAGCAGTTCGATTACGTTATCGACTGGCTCAACGACTGGGCCTGTACAAGAGAGTTCGGTCTCGGCACTTCCCTGCCCTGGGACAGGAAATGGCTCATAGAATCCCTGTCGGATTCCACCATCTACATGGCCTACTATACCATTGCCAAATACTTGGAGCATGGTGTTGTACCGGATGCAAATAGGCTCGACTACGGATTCTTCGACTACATCTTCCGGGGTAGGGGTGATAAAGAGGAAGTAGCTGAAAAGACCGGAATCCCGATCATGACTATTGAGGAGATGAGGAATGAGTTCCTTTACTGGTACCCCTTCGACTTCAGGGGAAGCGGGAAGGACCTTGTTCAGAACCATCTATCATTCTGCCTGTTCACTCATGTGGCAGTCTTTCCTGAAGGATTCGCCCCAAAGGGCTTCGGAGTGAACGGATGGATCAAGGTGGGCGGGGAAAAGATGGCAAAATCCGCCAATAACTTTTTCACTTTAAGGCAGGTCATGGACACCTATGGAACGGATGCGGTGCGCTTCACCCTTGGAACTGCGGGAGAGGGGCTCGATGACCCCAACTGGGAGGTCGAGTTCGCCAAGGGGGCAGATAAACGCCTGGGCCAGTGGGCGGAGTTCGCAATAAAGAACCATTCCCCCAATCCAGAGGATAGAGAGCTTCACGAGGTGGACAGATGGTTCAGGTCAAGGCTTCACCGCCTGATAAAGGAAACAAGAAGGCAGATGGAACAGACCAACTTCCGCTCTGCGATCAAGGCTGGCTACTTTGACCTGCAAAACGCCTTCCGCAGGTATCAGAAGCGCACACTTGGAAATCCTCACCCCGGTCTAGTTAACGAATTTATCGAGGCCCAGACCCTGATCCTGGGGCCATATATCCCTCATCTAACCGAGGAGATATGGCACAACATCGGAAAAAAGGGATTCATTGCTGATGCGGCCTATCCCGAACCAATCGAGGAGTATATCTCCGACGTAGCCGAGCGTCAGGAGGATTTCCTTAACAATATCATGGATGACATCAGGAAGATCCTCAAGGTTACAAAGATCGAACCGAAGAAGCTGGTCCTCTACACTTCAGCCGGGTGGAAATACAAGGTTCTAAGAACAGTTCTAAAGATCGGGGAATTCGATGTGGGGGTCCTGATGAAGAAGGTGATGGCCGAGCCTGAGCTTAGAAGGCACGGGAAAGAGGTGAACAGGTTCATCCAGCAGCTTGTCAAGGACCGCCCTACCTCTGCACCGGAGTTCGATGAGTTTGCGGTCTTAGGGGAGAATCTGGACTACTTTTCACGGGAGTTCGGATGCAAGGCCGAGGCCTACAGGGCGGAGGATGATGAGAGGTACGATCCCAAAAATAAAGCA
The DNA here is from genome assembly GCA_030630685.1 of Thermoplasmata archaeon. GTDB lineage: Archaea > Thermoplasmatota > DAOVMN01 > DAOVMN01 > DAOVMN01 > DAOVMN01. The sequence goes on from DAOVMN010000112.1 coordinate 2,939, forward strand.
AGGATGGCTGTGCCGTTCAGGCCTGGGATATTTATCGAGTAGAGGCTGCAACGGGACCGTGTGAGAGATTTGCAAAAATAATACCAATTCTGATATCGATCCACAAGATAAGTTTTTAAATGCAAAATGCAGTACCCTGCATGGATTTACCTCATAAGCCTCTCTCCTAATCGAGGGAGAAAGCGGTGAAGTGATAAGATGTCCCTGAATAAGAGGCTAAAAACGATTCCAAGACCCAAAAAACAGTGTTGGTCGATCTATTTGCGGCCCGTGGTATGTGTTACTGCCATGCTGTTATTATCCATCTTTGCTGGCTCCCTTCCCCATTTCCAGTTCCCCACATTACCCTGTGTAAGTGCGCAGGGGAATGATGATTCTGACGGAGACGGGATGCCCGATGACTGGGAAAACACCCACGCCCTGGACCCGCATTACCCTTCTGATGCCTGGTACGACCTTGACAGGGACGGATACAGAAACCTTGCGGAATACATCCACGGAACAGACCCTAGGAATTCCACGAATTTCCCGGATATTGCGGATGAGAACGACACGGACGGGGACGGGGTGTGCAACTTCGGTGAGTACCTGGCGGGGACGAACTGGACGAATGCCTCCAGCGTGCCGGGGACCAATGACACAGATGAAGACGGGCTGAACGATTCCTTTGAACTGGGATTTGGAGACGAAAACAGCACGAACTACACCGCTGGGGCGGACATGAACCCCTGCGACTCGGACACAGACCACGACGGCTATCAGGCAGATGAACGAGATGATGACGGGAACCCGGCAGATGGCATCAAGGATGCTAATCACACAGTTGGTGTGGATGAGCCCTGGATGGATTACGATGACGACCATTTTATTGAAGGATTTAACGACGGCGTGGAGGTGAAACTGGGCTCAAATCCTTTGATTCCGAATACATGGGAGGCGTTTTATTACGGCTACAATTTCTATCCCGGAGAAGCAAGCTATGAAGGGCGTGGACTGCATAGATATCTGGGTGGAGGTGGTGATGTTGATTATACAGCACCAGAGTTAGCATCTGGCCATAGTCTTACCGAATATATCAGAGAGATAAAAAATAATCTGATTGGAGAGACCACAATCGACCCTACCACATGCGAAGCAACAGCAAGGGGGGGCTGGATACTTACTCAACAAAATTACCGTGAAAGCATTGATATATATCCAGAGGTCCCTTATCCCTACGAGGTGTATTACAACATTTGGGATGGGGTATTGAGGCTCTACGCCAGGCATCCTGATTCCAAGAATTGCTACGATTATGGAAAAATTGTCATGTTTGATGACCCACAATACTCCAGACCCCTATTCCTGAATAATAGCGCAAAAAGTGAGGCAATGTTCGATTACAGGGATGTCTATGCTGGATCTGATAACGACGACCATCAAACACTAATAAGCGGCAGATATTTTTTCAGGGATTTATTTATCGGATTTGATGAAAGGGTCAACAAAGATTCGTTTTTTTACCTGTATGTTGCAGGCATCGAGATTTACACGAGCTGGAGTGGAAAATATTCCAGTTCGTCTACAACATTGTGCCCCTTTAAGGTATATCTTTACCCCCAAGTTAGAATTGATGGGTCATTAGTCCAAACATACTCCTACCAGTTAGGAATCTACAACCTCCTACCCGTCCCGCAAAAATATGGTGCGTATCTGCATTCAAACTACAGCAGTGAAAACGATACAATTTCCCTGCTAATGCTCAACGGCTCAGGTGAAACACTCGAGGTTGAGATTCCCATAAATCCAGATTACATTGAATATCTGGACGAGGGCAACATCACGGTTACGGGCAGAATCAGGGCGGTAAACGGCACCCACACCAATGAGACAGCCTTCAATTTCACATTAACGGGAAAGGAGAACACCACCTATTATTTCACAGCCGCACCGCAAATCCTTGAACTGGAGAATCTGAACTGGACTATTTACTACCAGGTGAATACCACGATTCCCATGTGCTACCCGGAACGGAATATCACCTTCAATTATGGAGTGGAAAAGACAATGTTTGTGAATTATCCAGAGAAGGGGGGCAATACGGGCGAGAATCCGGATGGAGAAATCGATGATAATGGAGACTCCGCAGCCAGCATTCTTTATTCATATCTGGCGGACAATGTATATGTAGCTGTTATAGGATTGTTGTGTTTTTTGGTTTTTGCACTTATACAAATTACTGCCAAAAATAGCAACTCAAGAAAAAAAAGAACGAAATCCGGGAAACCCGGAAATAAGAATACTGACTGATAGAGTACAACCACTCAGCTATCCCAAACATCTCTCCTTCCTCATGGCACAACCATTAAAACCTATCAGTCGGACATCATCCTCATAATGAGAGATTCAACGAAGACTACAGACGGACGTGTAAAAGCCGTTCTTAACTCCCTGAAGAAAGACCCAAGATTCAAAAACAGGATCGAGCACATCGAGGTCCTTCCTGAAAGGGAGCTGGTTTACGGAGAACTCAGGGAGCCGCTTCCTCTGGAAATCATGACCTATCTAAATGAGAAGGGCATCACCCTCTTTGACCCCCACCCCTCCCAGGGGGACAACCGGACCCTTTCCGAAAATCAGAGCTTCGATGTTCCAGTATTAGAGAAGGACAGGACCCATCAGATAACCTTTGACTGGAAGGTCGAGGACATGCCGTTCAGGCCTGGGATATTTATCGAGTGATCGTTACCCTCTCCCTTCTCTCTCAACTCATTCTTTTGAACCCGCACTCGGTACAGAATATGAACTTTTGATCCACTTTGTTACCGCATTTCGGACAAAGCCATGTAGCCTGACCAGGAGGGCCCGGGAAAGGAGCTGCAGGTTGGGTGGGCTGTTGCTGTGGCGGCTGCCGTGGGAATTGTTGCTGTTGAGATTGCTGTTGCGGAAACTGTTGAGATTGTTCTGGTTTCTGTGCATCACCACCTGATTTGCCGCCCTTCATTTTCAGGGCGCCCGCACCCGCCGCAAGCCCGATGATTACGATCACAAGGTAGGCGTAGAGAGGAAGCGGCCCGATTTTCTGGGAAAGGAATGATTCGTTCTCGTTACTCTTTTCTTCCTCTTCTTCCCATTTTGTCGGGTCCTTCGGGAAGGCATCCGAGGTGTTGGGAACACCGTCGCCATCCATGTCCGTGTCCTCCGGGTCAGGGATGCCGTCGCCGTCGAGGTCAGACAATCGTAGATAGGGATAACTTTCCCCCTCGATAATGTTCCATGTGTTATCAAAGTCCCAGCCCGCATCCGTGAAGGTGCACTTTTTCATCATGTTCGTGGTGTTCTTTCCAGTCCCTCCGGCGCTTGTGGTCGTACCTGATGCCTCGATATCCCAGAAACAGTTTTCAACCGGGCCATAGTTGCATCCCACGAGCCCGCCAACACGGTAATTACCGCTGACATCGCCGGTGGCGTAGCAATTTTCCACCGTGCCGCCGTTGCCTCCCACGAGCCCGCCAACCCACCCATTACCGCTGACATTTCCGGTGGCGTAGCTGTTCTTCACCGTGCCGTGGTTGTATCCCACGAGCCCACCAATATCATTATTACCGCTGACATTTCCGGTGGCGTAGCAGTTCTCCACCGTGCCGTTGTCGTTGTATCCCACGAGCCCGCCAACATTCCCATTACCGCTGACATCGCAATCAATCAATGAAATGTTCGATATCCTGCTATCGGAACCCAACTTACCGAAAAGTCCTTCATTACTGTTTGTTAAATATGTGAGGTTCAACCCGGATATTGAATGACCGTCGCCGTCATATTCAGTACCATCAAGGACAGGAATGTAGAACCCGGGCTCTGTGGACAAATCAATGTCTGCTGTTTGCCTGAACTTATAGTTTCCCGATGCAAAAGGCAAGCAGGCTTTCAGGTCAGATATGCTCCCCATATTGTAATAATCGGTTGCAGAGACAATATGCAGGTAATCATTTATATCAAGCGTTCTGTCATCCAACCAGTCTTCAAATTGTGCTTCATATATGCCATAGGGGGTAACAATATTATTCCCATTGAGCGTTGTATAATTAATACAGTAGAACGAGTTCTCCACCGTGCCCCAGTTGATTCCCACGAGCCCGCCAACTTCCGCATTACCGCTGACATTGCCGGTGGCTGAGCAGTTCTTCACCGTGCCGCCGCTGTTGAGTCCCATGAGCCCGCCAACATATCTATC
>DAOVMN010000148.1 GCA_030630685.1 Thermoplasmata archaeon
ATAGTGAATAAGAACGCGGATGACACGGATTTGCCGGATTTTCGCGGATTTGTCTTTTATCCGTGTTCATCCGTTTAATCCGCGTCATCCGTGTTCCCAAGTCTGGCCGCAAACGCAAAGTTTCAGTTCCTTATTCACTATGTCTCTGCACTCTTATTCACTAACTTGTAACATAGTCCCCAAACTAACCATGCAATAACCCACTATCCGAATGCAATCCTTCGGCGAGCAGCCGGATCATCAAAACCGACCTCTTCCGGATCAAAACGTTCTGGATCGAATCCTCCCCCGACCCACTCCAGCATGTCCTCGTGTTCCTTGTTTTCGGGATCCTTTATCGTTTCCAAAAATTCATAGTATCTACTGATACCCCCACAATCTTCGGGCGGACATGCTCGCTTTCCCTTGATGCATATCGGGTAATCAATATCCTTATCTCGGGGAACTATCTTTTCCAATCTTATCCTGTGTTCCCACCAATCACCGAAATCGTAGATATATCCTGCTAATGGTTTTTCCATGGAAAAATAGTGGGATATTTTCTGTTTCCACCCAGGAAGAACCTCTTCATCATAATCGCCCTCTGGGAGTCCTATCCTCATTTTTGCCCCGGTGGAGGGATTGACGATCTCAAATTCATGCAGATGGTAATCGTCCCAGCCCATAGCATCTTGAATAGCAACGTGTAAATCCCAGAAGGAATAGGTCTCCGGGACCTGTATCCGTCGCCAGATGGGCGGTTTGGCACCCTTCAGGGAAATCTTGAATTGATACACATGATCGAACCTCTTTTTCATTATTCATTCCTCCTTGTTCTGCGCATGGAGCGAACGACAGGGTATATTCCAAGCAATATTTGAAGTTTATTACCGATTTCGAATGACATCTCTCCGGATGAATCCTTCCCAAGCCTCCATGAAAGATCACATCACTCAACGAGATAAAAAGATACCGGCGGAAGACCTTTTCTCATCCCTCTGGCCTGACTTTTTTTCAGGATGTTCGGGCCATTTAGTGCAGCAATTCTTTTTGCCCCACAGCCCGCAAGGATACTGGCACCCGTTGGTGTGGTCATTTCTTCTCCATACTCATCGGATTTCTGCCATGTTATCTTATGTTTTTTCAGAATATGCTCTGTTGCGGGTGCGGGGACCTCGAATGCCCCATGCGAGAACGTGAGAGTTCCGTTCCCCACGTTCACGAAGTCGAGGTAATACGCCTGATCTATTCCCAGTTCCTGCAATCCGATGACAAACCCGGTCACATCAAGGAGGATATCCTTTGCTTCGTGAAGGATGGCTTTGCTATTATCACAATTGTGATGTATCATATGCTTTAGTCTGGGGTCACGGGAGTGAACGTATCGCTCCGCATCACAGAGAATGCCCAGGATTTTTTTTGCGATCATCCGGGCATCTTCATTAATGCGGAGGTGTTCCAGGATCCGCTTCAATAGCCTCTTTGCCTCCACCTCATGCAGGTGATATAGGTCAGACCCAAGATTTATTTTTAGTCGGACAATACTATCATAATAAAGGGGGGTGATGGAAGTAGTGCCTATCTGGTCGCCGGCATATTCCATCGCTTTTATTATTTTCTCCTGGTCAGCCCCTAATCCAAGGAGACCGGCACATGCAATATCTCCTGCAATGCCATTTCTCGTATCGATTACTAATCTCATCGTGCCCCTATCCCGATCTACCTCAGAATCTCACCGGCATCCTCGAATCCCTCTCTCAGCCCTTTGCCTGCGTTTTTCCGGAGGGCCTCGGGGTGGAAAAGAAGGTTGTAGACGTTGACAGCGTGCTCCCTGGTCCGCCTGTCCATCAGGAATGCCAGTTCCTTCTCATCCTTTGCCTCATCCTCGTGTACGAAGACCTCGATGATGTGCTTCCCAAGCATGACCTGGAGCTGGATCAGACCGGTGGAGGCCTCGTGAGCGCACTGCTTGTCGATGGGTATGCTGCCCGGCATCCCAAGGGCCATTACAAGGTCGCATCCCTTGTCAAAGAGAATCCTGCAGGCTGCTGGTAAATCCTTGATCCCGAGAACGGTGTACCTCTCTATTCGAAAACCAGTTCCGGTCCTCTTGAGTTCGTCGATGGCGGAGTTTGCCATGTTGTATCGTGCGAATGTGGTGTCTGCGATCCCGATGATCTTCATGGTTCTCGCTCCCGGGTTAGGGCATAAAAACTTTGCGATGCTTCCTCTATTCCCTCAATTGCCTCTTCAGGAAGGCCCTGCGCCATCCCAGTGCGTGTGTAGGCGTAACGGAATCCCCATGCACCCATCAAAAGATAGTATCCGTAGAAGAATAGGAACACGCCTGCAACAAGTTGGCGTGTGGAATACATGTCAAGGAAATTGTCCGTAAAGAATGCAAGAAAATAGATCGAAAAAGCGAAAACTATCCCGGAATATTTTAAAACACGGGAGACGGCAAGGCCCTGTTTGTCCTGTAGGGCTCTGGGATAGGTGGACAAAAAAGAACCAAGGATCAAGGTTGTAAGTGGGAAGAAAAAAATGTACATCCGAATCGATTCCCACGAGCCACCCCCGGAGTATATGAATATCGGTGCTAGCAGCAAGAGGTATACCGGAATAAAGGCAATATTGGCAGGTGAGAGTGTGTTACTTGTGTTCTTCCTTAAAAACACATAAAAAGGCATGATCAACCACTGGAAAAAGAGTATCATCAGGAGGGGCATACCAAAGCTTGCATTCTCGTAGATATCGGTAAGCTCGTTGTTGTAGAGCAGCACGAAAGGCGGGATGGCCAGCAGGAATGTTATCGAGGTCAAGAGCAAAATGATTCCTCCATCTCTCCGTGCCTCTTTCCTGATATTCTCCACGGATGATGGCAGAAAATAATGCGGCACAGCTTTATTCATGAGGGAGGTGTAAAACGCCCCAGCAGCCACATACACGATGAGATAGACTACATAAATGAACATGAACTCGTTCCAACCCTCCTGCATAAGCAGCATGAACACAACCACGATGATCACCGCGAGAGACTGGAGGACCAAAGGTCGGAAAATATCCGATTCCGGAGAGAGAACGCGCTTCAGTGAGGAGACGGTCGAGATGTTGGAGGGCTTCCCTCGGGTGGCTTTATCCGATAGATTGAGGTGTATAAAAACGGCGGCAGGAAGGAATGAAATGAGTGTATGAGAGAGCATGAAAAATGCCAATACCGCCATAAAGAGCGTTTCGCTTTCCATGGCCAGGGATAGAGGAAGAAGTATTAAGAGAGCGATATGAAGGAAAAATGCTGAGACGATCAATGAAGTGATCCGTCTGCCACGGGCCGAGGAAAAGAAGGCCTCCCACTTCTCCACGTTGCGCGATAAGGGCGGATAATTTCTGTGCTTAAAGAGTTCCTGGGAGATCGAAGAAAGGAGTCCCCCCCTGGGCATTGGATGCGGTGGGGCATATCCATGAGGATACATGGGGCCGTATGCAGGAGGATATTGACCGCCGGGATATTTGTAATTAAACGGAGGAGGATAATAATCCCCGGGATATCCCTGATAGAAATGGGGGGAAATGCCTCTTTGGGTTGCCCTCCTGGAACGCTTTAGCTTATTTCTGTGCACAAAGAGTTTATTGACCTGGGAGGTCGCCGATCCGATCAGAAGAAGCATGGGTATAAAAAAACCACAGCATGTTGCATAGAGGATCTCGAAAGAGAATACAATAATAAACAGGAATTCGAAGAACCCCAAGTAGATCAGCATCTCGGAAAGCTCGAATGATTCTCGAAGCACCGGGTCTATGCCTCTCTGTTCCCGCCATGGGCCGTATCCGGGATAGGCCGCTCCTGCTGGTTCCCCCATATCTTGGCCCGATTCAATGGCATCTCCTGTTTTTTCATCATGCCGGGCTTCTTCATTTCTGGCACTACTCCTGTCTTTTTTCGGGGTAGTACTGCCCATCCTGCCGGTATATACAAGGACAAGCCCCAGTGCCATCCATATAGAGAAAAGTACCGTGAGAGGGAAAAGGGCAATGAACTTCGGTTTGAGGATGTCCCTTGGAGTCATCTTCAGTTCGAGGACACGGGCCAGAATAAACGCACCTACAAACCAGATAAGGAAGAGCAGTGCTGAGGAGATAAGAAGAGCAAAATAGAAGGAATGTTCGCACAACCACTGATTTCTCAGGGCCTCATCCTCGCCGTCAGATGGGTGAACCGTACCCTCGATATCGAAATCAGGGTTTGCGTTGTCATAGGAGAAAAGATAGTAGTGGCGCCCGTCGATATAGGCATTGTGTCCTTCCTCGGAACTGTCCAGGCTCCTGTCTGGCGGGAGCGAGAAAACCACCCGTATCTCATGGATGGGATTCTCCCAGCCTGCACTGGTGCCAAGAGGGAAGTACATCTTACCTTCATCCAAGGGTAGAACGGCATCGATGCGATAGCCTTCGAAGCTCGCCTGACCGTAAGCAGCAAATACCAAATCTTTCAAAACGTCTCTTAATTCCCTTCCCAGGGTGTAGTTATTCTTTGTCAGGTTATTATTGTGAAGTTCTTCATCGAGATTATCGTCGAAATGGTAATAGACATCCCAGACGGTTCTGTTTTCAAGGATGGGATTGGCTGTGATGTTATCCACAAGCTCGGAAAGTGTTTCTGGAGCATATTCTTTAAGGAGGTCGAACCTCTCTTCGGCAATGGGAGGCATCGAGGTGGCGTTGATCAGGGCAACATAATGCTCGGAATAGGCATCGAACACCTCAAGGAGTCCTTCGGGAAGGCTGAGGTTGAGTACCTCCACCAGTTCCTGGGCGGTCATGCCGCTGGTTTTTGCATCATAGACATCGATGCTCCCGCCTTCGAACTCGTAGTGCTGAACTGCCTTAGGAGGGCCTGAGCCGCCACCTGCAAAACCCCCCTCCTCTGTTATACCTTTCCCTCCCGAGGTGTAGGCATCGTCCGAATAGGTGTGGTGGTGATACTCGTAGAGCGCGGCAGCGGGCACGCCCCCGAGGGCGCTGGTAACGCCCCACATGAAGGTGGTCTCGAAGTCATCCGCGAACTTTGCCTTCACCTCTTCCATGTCCTGCATCTTTGCCGCCTTTCCGATTTCACCCATGCGATACCGGTCTTTGAAATCCTTTTCTGATAAGGCCTCCCCGCTCATGCTCAGGGGCAGGGTCCGGAAGGGGACGGCAATCGTGATGTTCTCCCCGGGCTGGAAGGACGTAACAGTGAGGAAAAGCGACAGTTTCTCATGTGTCCCGTTCAGGTATTCCACCCCGGCAAGCTGGCGGACTTCCCAGGTTGCGGTATAGGCCTCGTCGTCCATCTTTTTCTTCGGGTAGAATCCCATGCCGTCCCCGGCGGTCAGTGGAGATAAGATGGAGAGACCAAGGAGAAGCACTGTCACAAAAAGGAGGGTGTTGATCCTGGGGGTATGAGGGTTAGGATGGATAACCCGGGTCATTGTTGGGTTTTGGGGCTGTTTGGAACTATTTTTTGGCACGAGATATCACCAAGGAACGGATGAATGTATCGAGGATTTTATAAAAACCTTGCGATGGCACGCTCTGTTGTATCTAGGGGCTACGTTGTAAGGTAGCGAATAAGAACGCGGATGACACGGATTTGGCGGATTTTCGCGGATTTTTCATTGATCCGTGTTTATCCGTGTGATCCGCGTCATCCGTGTCCCCAGGTCTGGCCGCAAACGCAAAATTTCAGTTCCTTATTCGCTAACCTGTAACATAGTTCCCAATATTTCCACCAGCGCAAGCAAAAACTTAAAACCCAAAAGAAGCTAAAAGGCACATGAGATATTTGTTGAGATGATAAAAATGAAACAAGAAACATACCTCAAGAAGTGCGGCACTTCAATGATAGGCGCAGCGATAACTCTGGTCACCCTGCTAAGGGGACTGCCTGCCTTTGACGGCTTATTTCGCGGATGTTCAATCCCTTGTTGTGTAGGTGTCGTATCATGAATTGTTCCTTCATTGTTAACATGAAGTACCTCCATTTCGTGAATGGAGATGCTCATATTAAG
>DAOVMN010000046.1 GCA_030630685.1 Thermoplasmata archaeon
ATGTTCATCCGCTTTCTTAACCTTCAAAGCTCCTTTAATGATTTCCTGCTCTGTAGCGGATGCAACATACTTGATTTTTTGATTAGGTGCAAGTTGTATGTTTTCAATGGCTTTCAGTAAAATCAAACGTATTCGCTTTTCCACATTTTTCCACTTCTCCCAATCAGCGCACTCATCTGTTCTGGGTTGTAAATCGTAAACTGGTGGAATAGCATTATCATCCCGTTGATACCATTTCAATAATATTTCTTTGTCATTTTCATTGACATATTGCAGAATCTCCTCGAATTCTTCTGCTGGAATCTCATACGGAGCAGGGCACCACCCATATCGATCCCCTAGTAAAATGATGAAGTTCGGTCGTGGTGTGGTCTTCTGACATCTTTTAATCTCTTCAAGGCAAATGGGTAACGTTCGTTGATCGAGACTAGCCTCTTTTCTCACACCCCAACGTAGATCGATAGCCTGAAATCTACAACCATGTTGCATGCAGAGCTCTCGCAATCTGGGGAAGACCTCTTTCTGTAATGCATTCCGTTCCTCTTTCAAATCTCCAAAAGTTGAGGATACAAACACTCGAAAGGTTTTGCTATGCTGAGGCATCAATATCGACCTTTTTTTGATGTTACATTTATTTAATCATTTCTTTGATTGCAATTTGTAAATCTCCAATCCTATCTTATTTAGTAACATAGGTAATCTCCGGACAATTGCTCGATCATAATCCTTGATTTTGTCAGAAAGTTCTACCCACGGGATAAGATATGGGGTGATTTTATTTTCGGGGTCCCGATTTGTCCCATATTTCCATCCGGATTTGAGACGTTCAATGATCCAACGGCCATGTTCCATTTCTGCCATTTTCTCGATTTCTTTATCTGTGAACCCCGGATCCTTTACCACACCCTTCACAGATCTTATACTGTATCCACATTCATGAAGGATTTTACTCGTATATACCGCTTGATGCCTGTTGGAATCCTTGATATCCTCCCTGAGTTCCCCCCACGGCATCATAACTGGATCTACACTTTTATATCTGTTCTGTTTCAAAAAGTTTTTATGTCCAAGTCTTGCGTACTTTTCGATCTGTGTTTTTCTAAGTATGGATTCTCCAGGATTTACTAATGCTCGTAATGCCATGGTATCTTTAGGAAGCCATAATAAATTCGAGCTACCTGACCAATCTGAATCACTTTTCAGATCATTAGCAGCTCTCCCACTGGACTCCACGATTCCCACGGTTGCACCAAACGCCAGTGCCATTCTGTACTCGAAGGCGGAGATCGGCCCCCCATTGATCCCTAGAACCCTGACTTCCGATGGCCTGATGCCGGCTGCGATGAGATCGATCCAGCTCTGGATGGGTTCAAGAGGGGTGAAATCCTCGGTGTGCCTTGTTTTGCCTCCTTCCCGGGTGATGTCCCTGGTCCTGTAGATTTCGTAGCTCTTGTGGGACTTGACACCCGGGGGCGTAAAATATGGCAGGTAGCCAATAGTTCGTATTGCTCCCTTCGAGCGGAGTGTTAAATTACGTACCATCCCGCTTATTCCTGCGGTTGTGCCGCCGTTGATGATCGTACCCTTGAAACCCTCGAAAGAAGAATTTAGATATTGCCTATAGCTTTTCATCTCCTTTGCTACGCTGGCATCACACCCACCTGCCACGATGATGACTGGATGCTCGATGGGGCCCAGCTTCTTCGCAACGAGGGGATCCGGGAATTGGTTCACTGCTTTGCTTGCTTTCCTTTTCGCTTTATTTGCTTCGGCCTTTGCCTTGCTGACAGCATCTCTTGCCCCTAAGAGTGCTTTCTGTGCCTTCTTCAACTTTACTCCATCTGTATCCGGATTTTTTCTCAGATCTTTCAGTTTTCTCTTCGCTTCTTCCATCCCTCTCTTTCTATCCTCTACCTCTTGCACTGCACTTTCTTCGAGCTGTTGCAATTTTGCAACTATAGCCACCCGGAGAAAACGACGAACCGCCTCTAAAGCCCAGTCCACATCAGCAAACTCGGGCATTTCCAATAGGGATTTCAGGAAGGGTTTTTCGAACATCTTGATGGATTTCAATGCCATCTCGATTGGTAGCGTACTGTTACTGAGCATGACGGCCCTTGCATAGGCTGCGAGATTCTCATAGGGCCGGTTCAAAAGCAGTGCGAATTTACCGATGTCGTAGAACGCCCAGGGTAGGTAAATCCGTATATCCGCCAACTCGCGACATTTCTCGATGGCTGTCTCAAGGGTTGGATGCATAAGTGGAATGAAGTTGATATTTCCCACGAGGTCTATCTTGCATTCAAGATAACTGGCCAATATATGTGGATCGGAGGGGGCGATCTGGAAAGCACGCTCATAGTTATCCAGTGCTTTCTGTTTGTCTTTCTCCGCCAAGTAAATATCAGCCAGGGCACAGTATGCCTTTGCATCCTTTGGGTTCAATTTCACAGCATCTTTCAGGTCACCTCGTCCGTTAAGCCCGGCCTTGCTCTTTGCTATTCCAAGATCCCGAAGGATGAAGGGTTTTTTTGTACTTCTAAAACGATTAAGAACTTGAATGGCCTTATCCCAATCCTCGAGTGTGATCGCTAGTCGGCCGATTTTGTGCCCCAATTTGTAATTGCCCTTATCATGGGCAAGAACCATCTCCCATTTTTCGATCTCCTGCCGGATCTCCTTGTGGGTCATATACGCATCGTAGTTAAGCTTGTAGGCATCTATATCTTTTTGTGCCTGGGCAAATTCTTCATCAGCATCTTCTAATACGGCCGCCACACGTGCCAACTCTCGTTTGAATCTTACGGGAACCTGTAACTCGCTCTTGTAAATTCGATCATGGTACATCCCGGCCCATGCGTGCTGGAGCAAGGTTTGCACCTGGATCTCTGCTTTTCTTTTACCGAAATCCTTTTGTATGTCTATTATTTTTCCCTTTTTTCCTTTTTCTCTCTCTTTATCATTAATTCTTTTAACAACATCGAGCATAATTTTATTATAAGGATCGATCTGCACAACATAATGAACGGCGCGATAACCGAACTCTTCGGTTTTCAATCGTGCACCGACATCAAGGCTGTTTGCCTCGTCCACATTGAAATTATCCTTGATGAACTGACATATTTGCTCTACCTCCGTTTGTGTCTGGCATATCACCCTACCGCCGCATAAATCAGTCAGTTGATAGGAAGGATCGTCATATTTGTGGGCCTTGCGAATCGCTTTTTCAGCAAAACTCGGGATCGCCTTGGCCCTTGTCTGTACAATTCCCATAACTTCACACTTTTCACATGCCCGCAGAAGTATCTTTTCTAACGCTTTGGCATAGGTTTTGTAGCGAGAGAGTTCATTTTTGGTGTATTTATTCACCTGCTCTTTTAACCACTCAGGGTCCACTGTCATTGCCAACTCCTCCTTCGGATATCATCGTTAATCAAAATACCAGGGTCCATAATACTGGAAATGTTCTATTATTATTTAACTCCATCGGGTGGATCGCTTGATTTTTCACTTCTCATGAATGCCAGGGTCCAATCATCGAAGTGCTTTGCTGATAGTTCTTCAGGCGGGGGTACGATTTCCGGGGACACTAAAGGAACAGGGTCGATAAAGTCAAGTCCTTTCATTTCCAGGGCACAACGCCATTCCTTCTCGACCCAGTGTGATCTCTTTGCATTACCGGACCAGAAGAGATAGAAAATGTCCTTCGATGGAATTATCTTCCGGATTTCTTGTTCCCAATTTTGGCCTGATCGCAGGGAAAGCATATCTATAAATATATTCAGGTTGGGCAGGGCTTTCTGGATCCCCTGGATACGTGGCAGAACCTGCTCACGATCGAGCCTCGAGTATAAGGCAAAAGCTGTTTCCACTCGCTTCTCTTCTACAGGTATCTGGTCAACCTCGGCAGCTTTTTCTGCGCTAACTCGCTGCGATATGTCGTATTTCCATTCAGTACTTGGCGGGCCTGTAGTTATTTAGTGATGCCATGCATAAAACGAAACCCAGGATATGCTCCTGAAATGCCTTGGCCTCGACGATAGGTCCTTTTATTCCACTGGCCGGATCCTTGTAGTTTCTCCATGTCCTGCCGATGACATTGCCCTGAATATCCTTGAATATCCCGGCATTTCCTTCCTTTGTCATCTTGCTTGCCCTACCCTCGAATTGCATGAACAGGGAGTTGGTGGCGTCTCTGAATTCAAATTCCCTTGTTTGGGAGATACGGCTGCTTGTCATTTTGAAGGAGCCTTTTGGTTCGTTGTTCTGGCCGTAGAAGAAATACTCCACTGCCGTCCTCTTTGGTTGTTCCCATCGAAGGATCAAAGAATCATCTTCACCCCTCAACCAGCCATTATTCGCGGTCGCTCCCGGTATCTCTATCGCTCCGAGACCATCTGTCCACCCGCATAGATCTCTCTGCGGACAAGCTTGTTTGTCTTTCCTTCGATCTCTCTCTTTGTCTTCTGGGCTTTTCCGAGAATGAAGGTTGTGTGGTTTGGTATTGCCATATTTTTCACCTCGTTCTTTTTTTTCTTGCGACCAGGATTCCAGCTCCCGCTGCCACGGCAGCCAATGCTATTACTGCTTCGAAACCTGGTATTATCCCGCCATCGTCTTCCTCTTCTTCCACTTTGATCTTGTACGGATTGCTGGAATCGGATGGGGCAGTGGCAGTATTCGTGCCGTCCGTTGCCTTGATGTAGTACTCTATCCCGTCTTTTGTCACGTCCTTCGCCGGAATCTCAGCAGAGTAGGTATCCCCGTCCGCGGTCATATCGACCTTCGTGTAGTTTGTCTCCCCGGTCTTCCGGTAATGAAGGGTCGCGCTCTGTACCCCCAGGCCTTCGTCGGTTATGGTTGCGGTTATTTTTATCTTCGTGTCCACGTCTGCCTTTTTCACCGCCGTATGGGTTATAGCGGGTGGTGTGGTATCATCCCCCGCTGGTTCCGACTGTCTTGGCGCAAAGAGTGTCAAGTGGGTGACATTAGCCCAGACAAACTTGTTGACTGTGTCAACACCCGAGTTCTCGATCAGATCCCATTTATTCGTTGTTTCATCCCAGTAGTACATCTTCAGCTTGGCTTGGTCGATGCCTGCTGGTACATCGTCGTAGTCGATGGTGATGTTCACCCATTCCAAGGAGCCGTCACCGTCTATGGTGACGTTGAGGTAGAGGCCCAGGGCATTGGGGTCCTCTGCGTCAGGCTGGGTTGCTGCTTCGGCTATCAAGGTGATGTCGCCGCCTATGCCTGCCACCACGGTGGCCGAATTTTCCTCGCCCAGATCCACCTCTTCAGGCTCGGTAACGGCTATTTTGACCAACGTGACGTTGATAGTGAAGTCCCCGGTCTGGACCGCACTGCTCAGGGCAGGGTCACCGTCGTCGAAGAGTTCCAGCATGAAGCGGTAGGTGCTGCCATCTGGGGTGTCCACGCCGTTCTCTGTGTCGGTGGTATCAAAAGTAAAGTTCTCCACGATGGTGGGGTAATACCCCATGCTCCCATAGAGGGGCTGCCATGTGGCACCGGAATCCTTTGAAATGGAGAGGAGGAATCTCAGGTTGTCCCCGTCAGGGTCGCTTGCGGTCCAGTTGATCTCGATCTTTCCGCTGAAGGTCTCTCCGCCCAGGGGTCGTATGAAGGTGCCCACCGGAAGCTCGTTCCCTGTGGCTTCTGTCACCTCGATGTAGTGGTACATATCCACACCAGGGTCAAATGCCTCATTTGTGCCGTCGCTTGCCTTGATGTAGTAGTCCACCCCGTCCAGGGTGACGGCTTCCCTGGGAATCTTCCCGTAGTAGCCTCCCATCCCTATTGTCATGTTATACCTGGTGTACTCGGTGTCACTGCTCTTCCTGTAGTAGAGCTCGGCGCTTGCCACCCCATCGTCGTCTGTGATCTCGGCAAAGATGGAAGAGATGGGCTGCCCTGCGTATCCCGTGAGGATGGGGTCGTGGGTGATGACCGGTGCTCCGGGATCCCCTGCCCCTACCTCCTGTCTCGGGGCAAAGAGGGTAAGGTGGGTAAGGTTTGCCCAGACGAACTTGTTAACAGTGTCAACCCCCGAGTTCTCGATGATGACCCATTCCTCGTTACCCTCATCCCAGTAGTACATCTTCAGCTTGGCTGGGTCGATGCCAGCAGGTACATCGTCATAGTCGATGGTGATGTTCACCCAGTTCAGGTCCCCTGTCCCCTCCATGGTGACCTTGAGATAGACGCCAAGGGCATCATCGTCCTCGGCGTCTGGCTGTGATCCGACCTGGTTTGTGAGGGTCACATCACCGCTCACGCCAGCCTGGACCGTGGCAACGTTCCCATCCCCGAAGTCCACCTCATCAGGTTCAGTGACCGTCTCCTCGACACTCCCCACAGAGAAGTTGAATTCCGCCAGTTGCACGACGCCAGCAATCATGTTGACGATCCCTCCATGGTAATCATCTTCCTCGAGGTCCTGAACATAGCCTTCGCCATTGAAGCTTGTGTATCCAAGGGCCTCGGGCATTCCGTTCCTGATATCCTCGAAGAGGACGAAGGTGGAGTAGGGCATGGAGAGCCCGCCCACCTCGGCAGTGAACTTCATATCGTTCTCCTCACCATCGAAGTCGAAGTCCCCGAGCTCGTGTGTCTCGTTGAAGCCGATGAGCAAATACCAGAAATAATCGTCCCCGTCGTAGCTGGCGGTCACCTCATGGTAACCCTCTGTGAGGTTCTTGTAGATGACGGTGCCGTTGGCATCGGTGGTGCCCATGAGCCCCCCATCCAGGTATATGTCAACTCCGGAAATGGGGTCCGAGCTGTTGTCATCAGTGAACTCGACAATGATGTCGTTCTCCAGGTCGTCATCCACGTCACCGTCTTCCTGCACTAATGAAATATGCATCTTCTCGCTGAAATTTTCCTCCATGTAGGTTTCGATGTTGAGACTGCAGTAGGCCACATCACCCTCGTACTCTGCCTTGATGAGATGAAGTCCCTCCGCAATTGGTCCCTCTATTTCCAGGCCCTTGGCCCCTGTGTCGCCAACGTAGTCGCCATCCATGTAGACCTCTGCTCCCAGGACCGGTTGCTCCATGAGCGAGCCGTAGTAGACCCAGACCTTCCCATCGGTATAGAGTTCATCTCCATCTATATCGTGTTCATCCGCCCTGACCTTGAGGATGGGGGTGTCGTCAATGAGAATCTCGATGTAGGACGTACTGTTGTAGTCCTCGTACTGATCGTCCACAACTCTCACCATGTAGTCCCCGGGGACGAAGTTCTCCAGGAGCAACTGCCCATTGGCATCCGTGGTCCCGTTCCTCAGTTCCCTGCCCTCCATCTGGGCAACATAAAGTGATACCTGGGCACCCTCAACAGGCTCTCGCCTGCTCTCATCCTCGTAGTACCACACTGTTACCTGGATGTCGTTCTCCAGGTCGTCCTCACCGTTATCCACCACTTCCACGACGGTCTCGTAGCCCTCTACCACGGGAGGATCCCCCAGCTCATCGGAGTGCTTGATGTCGAGGTAGGGACTGCTCCCGTAAGTGTAGGCCATGCAGGTGGTGATGGTGAAGTCCGCTTCAGGGATCCCGCACTTGCTTAGCTCGATTGTGGCGGTGATGGTGGCTCCATCGATGACCAGGGCGTCCTCGGTCTCGTCCTCATTCTCACCGTTCTGGTACTGAATCAGGTTGATGCCGTTATCCGGGACAAAGAAATACTCGGCATAGTGCTCGGATTCCTCCTGCCCGTCCGAGAGGTTCACATAGTAGACGTACTTCCCGGACAGTGCCACATCATCGTTGTAGGTGGTGACCGAGGTCACCGTACCGTTCCCGTTGTCCGTGGTGACTATGGCCAGGATGTCGATCTCGGGATATTCGTCCGTTGTCTCCTTCGTCTCCCTGTCAATGACATCGTCCTCGGAGTCGGTTTCGGTCTGGTCATATCCTGCCTCGGCGTTCATCACGAAGACAAACAGTCCAATAATAGTGATACCAAGGGCTATCAAAAGCCCTTTTACCGGGAATCTATTGTTCCTGAATTTTCTCATGTATTTCCCTCCATTTGTTCCTTTGGATATTCGAGCGGCCCGGTGTTCCACGGTTTCGTGATATCATTTAACATGATATCGCATAAAGGATATCCTCCTTGGCCGGATGCAGAGAAGTGTTATTGCTATATAGTGCTTTCGGTTCCCGCCTTAAACATGACGGAGAAGATATTTCCTACTCAAGAAAATAGCAAAACCATGTGTGTTTAGTGCCCACGGCCTGGAAATCACGGATGGCACGAATGAACAAATTACACGAATATCGAGAGGCGAATACACTTGCATCGCAAACTAATCCCTGGTAAATTCGTGACATTCGCCTATTTGTGTAATTCGTGATGAACTCCACCCATGACCTGAATCACGAATGGCACGAATGAACAAATTACACGAATATCGGGAGGCGAACTCAAATTGCAAACTAACCCTTGGCAAATTCGTGACATTCGCCTATTTGTGTAATTCGTGATCAACTCCACCCATGAACACTAAACAACTATGCAAGATTACCTCCAAAAAACCTGTTTTCTACCCGAACTCCGGGAATCCCAACGGACTCAATCGAACGGCGGGCTCGATATCTATGATCTCATAGGGCTCCACCGCGATTCTTCTGGGTCTTTCCCTGGATATCTTTTCCAGCAGGTCGTTGATGTAGAGGAGGATCCCTGTAATCCCGAGTCCGGATAAATGAAGTGCGTCCTGCTCCTTTATTCCCCCGGCCAGATAGGCCTTCATTCCTGTTCCCACGAGCGTTTCGATAATATCCGGGTCCATCCCCTCTCTCCTATTGATATTGCCCAGGTCCATGAAGATCACAGATTCCAACCCCATGTCCATGAAGAGATCGAGATGGTAGTTCAGGTCCTTCATCCCGTTCATTCCGGTGTGGTAGCGGTGCAGTACCTTTCCCTCCGCCCACTGTACCATGGGGATCACCCTATTCGAAAACTCCACCGCATCCCCGATCACCTCGATGGAATCCATTGTGGCGGTTCCCATGGAAACCCATTCCCCTCCAGCCACAAGGGGGTCGATGACGTCATCCGCCATTCTCACACCCGGATCCACCCAGACTGTATTGATCTCGCAGAGGCTCTTCAGGAGCTGGAGCTGTTGATCCCCTGTAAAGATGGCATCAAGGTCCATGAAATAGGTGGTGTCGTACACCTTGGTAAGGTGATTCATCACAAGGTGGACGTCATGGAAATCCCTGTTGTTCCTCAGCCCTCCGTCGTATCGTATGCCCGTTACCCTGCCACCTTTCACCGGAACTATGGGTATTGCCTTCACATCGAGTCCTCCCGGGCTTTCTCCTCTCCCGTGCTGGTGAGGCTTTCCTCCCCTACTCTCGGCTCAAAGAGTTCCGGATGGTTCCTCGTAATAAAGGAGTAGATTCCCTGGACATCCTTGATCTCCTTCTTCAGAATCGCCGCCAGCCGCCCTCTCAGCCTGGTGTCAAAACAAGTATCACATGCCTTTAAACCCTGTTTCAGAAGGCTGCACAGCCTGTTCCCTTTACTATCCCAGTCCATAAGGATCACCACTTCCTCAAATCGGACGGAAAGGTCTGTGCAGAGATCGATGATCGATTTACCCTGATTGAGCGGTATGAGATGGCCGTTGACGCCAAGTTTCTCAAGTGATTCGATGTCCTTGGCCCCCTCCACGAGCACGGGTTGGGACCTCGCCCTTTCTTTGAGTTCCTCAAGCACCGAGATAAGCCCCTCGATATCCGGGGACAGGGAATGACCAGGATTTCTCATACCTGGTTCATGCACGAACCTTGTTTATTAATCCTTCGCAACCGTGCACCCTCGGTTACAGGGACAATGTTGTAAGGTAGCGAGTAAGAACGCGGATGACGCGGATTTTAAGGATTTTCGCGGATTTTTCATTGATCCGTGTTCATCCGTTTAATCCGCGTCATCCGTGTTCCCAGGTCTAACCGGCAACGCAAAGGACCAGTTCCTTATTCACTACCTTACAACATTGTCCCCAACCGAAAAAGCCGACGGTTGCGAAGGATTAATAAACAAGGTTCGTGCATGAAGCAGGTATGAGAAATCCTGGTCATTCCCTGTCCCTGGATATC
>DAOVMN010000378.1 GCA_030630685.1 Thermoplasmata archaeon
ACTCTCTGGTTTGATCCCAACTGCTAAAGGCCTTTTATCTGAAACATATAAACTTTTTCACCACAGATAGAGCATTACCGGGATGAGGAGGACGCCCATGAGATGGCTTCTCCTGACCCCCACCAACGGCGGTATCATACCGGCCAAAGTGGATACCGCAAGGATACACAACCCAAGGGGACCGTTGAATAGAAAGACAAGTCCAACTATGAAAATAATAATACTCCAGACCAACTTTTTGTATGGGATCCTGTTGATGTGCTTTGCCGCCATCTTTCCCGCGGCGAGCGTGGCAAAGTACGCCAGAACAGAGGAAAACAGCACCGCAATAAGCAGCAGCACCAGGAAGTAGGGGATCAACCCGGTCCATTGATCCACTGGGAGGAATTCCTGTACAGCTACAGCGGCCCCGCTCCTCGCCCCTCCGGTAAGGAAAAGTGCCACAAGAACGAAGATCGCATTCGAGGTGTTCACAGCTCCCAGGGTAATGATCACGGATTCAGGGGAGGAATCATCCCCTTTCCGTCCTGGAATAAGGGCTATCAATGCGGCATGTGCGGAGCTCACCCCCGGAAGGAATCCCACAATCGAACCTGCCAATCCTCCGGGGATAGCGGGCCTCAATTCCCTTAGGTCCATCTCTTCTTTCCCGACCTCTTGAGCCGGGATATTCCCCTCCTGGAATTCGTTCAGCGAGAGAAGAAGGGTGGATATCCCGAAGAGCCCCGAGAAAAGCGGGAAGAGCACGGTGGAGAAGAGTCCGAATGGGGAAAAAGATGGAAGCGGAAGCACCACCAGGCCGAGGATCCCGGAAAGAATGAAAACACACAGCGCCACGAGCACACCAAGCACCCTCGAGTTCCTGAATTTCGCGGTCTCGGTGACAAGGAGCAGAGAGGTAAGGAATAGCAGGATGAACAGGGTGTTGTCCTTGATTATCGGGTACAGATTGAGCGGGTCCCCAAGGAGATAGGTGTAGGGCAGAAAGATAATGAAAGCTATCGCTACGGCCATTGCGGAGCCAAGTGCGGAAAGACGAACGGCATGGTAGCCCTTACCCTCGAGCAGGAGCCTGTGAGCGGGAAGAACGGAAAGTGCGGTCTCATCCTCGGGTACACCAAGGAAGGTTGAGGGAACGAAATCCAGGAATGTATGTGTAATGGATGTTGAAACGATCACCACAGCTACCAAGGGGGGCAGATAGTAGAATGGCACCCCTCCCAAGGCAGAAATAGCACCGATGAGTGCGGAGTACGAGGTGATGAGCAGCAGGGCAACGGTGTTCACATGAAGCCCGGGTGTGAGTCCGGTGATGATCCCGATGATCGTACCAAGGAAGGCAAAAAGGAGAACAAGGAATAGCAACTGGAACATCTTACCACCGCAATTTATCTCACTCGAATCCGGCCATCCTGTCCAGCCAGAGGTGGTGCTCCGGGGAATCCATCACGCAGTTGAAGCTCATCCTTTCCGGGTTGTACTCCACCCGTGCGTTAAGGAAAACTGCCTCACCCTCGGGAAGGTGCTGAACATCAAGATCGTAGATGTACACCACAAGCGAGTAATCTTCAACTTCACTGTCCGCCACATAGAAATAGGAGTAATTCCCCTTTTCATACCTCTTAGAATCGATCTTGCAAGATACATTCACGTTCTGGCCGACGTATCCCCATGGATTCTCGGAGAGGGCGGGAAGTGTGAGTAAATCCCTCTCCCAGCGGTCCAGTACCTTCAGGGTTCCCCTTCCAGACACGGAGATGGAATACCCACCCCGGTAGGAGGAAACCTTGCCCATCACCTCAACCCGATCCCCAACCTGGAGGTTTTCGTCATTGGAGTCAAGGAAAACCCTGGCCGTGGCGTTATCCTCAGAAAGCGTGAGCGTGGTGCCTCCGCTGCGCTCGTTGACCTCCACCACTTTTCCACTGACTATCACATACCTGCCCTCGTAATCCTCAAGCTCTGAGATGCTCACTTTTTCTGGGTCCAGATGCAGGGAATAGAGGTAGAGAAGAAGGATGCCTGCTACAACTCCAATTACGGTTATGATCCTCAATCTTTCCTTGTTCATGCAGGGGATTTCTTTTGCGGGTTTTTAAAGTTGGCGGTCGGTTTGAGTTAGCCGGGGTTACATGAAGGTTACTGTGGGGGAGGGCAATTCCGGGTATCGAGGAAAAGTGAGAGAAGTAGAAGATGTCCTCCCACGGGTGTCGGTAGAGCCTCTGTTTCAGTTTCTTCTGGTCCTGGATGTGCCCGATAATCCCGATGCTTCTGCCCAGGACAAAGAGGGCGTTCAGGTAGCCCAGATCAACCACCTCCTGTACCCCCTCCGGGGCGAAAAGACTGCTTTCTCTGGCATCCTTTACTATCGGAGTCCCAATGTCCCGCAGGAAATTGAGGAGTTTTTGAATATTAGAATAACCCGTAATTCATCTTTTCCCGCTCTCGATATCATCCACTGCCTTTCTGAAGGGAATGAACTCGTTCTTTGTGGATTTTGCCTGGTCGTAGGCCCTGATGTCATCAAGTTCTTCCAGTTCTTCCACGATTCTTTCGTAATCTGCGATGTCCAGCAGCACGCCAATCCTGTTACCCTCCGAATCCACAAGAAATCTTTCCTTGGCCTCGATCATGGCTTTCACCATCCCGGGAGAGGATGTTGTTTATATTTAACTTTTTTGAACTCCCATGGCGTTCCGATGATTTGGGCCAGAATTGCACTGACCCAGGTGCTGGCGGCCGCTCTGGGGCGGGTGCCGGGGGTTACATGAGGGTTACGGTGGGGGAGGAGGAATCCAGGGGTTACCTCCGCTGGGAGTAAAGAT
>DAOVMN010000195.1 GCA_030630685.1 Thermoplasmata archaeon
AAAATCGATTCCACGATTTTCGATTCATTGTCAACACTCCTGGTTTACGAGGGTTCCCATGCCGTCGTGAGGTTCTCCCATTCGATAATATCGATGTTCCGCACGCTCGGCTCGAAGGGAATCCTAATCTCGCTCAAAGAGGATTTGCACAGCGAACTGATAAAGGACCTGAACATGTTCGTGGACAAGGTTGTGGAACTTGAATAAAATTTGAGGTAGCCACATGTCTGAAAAGAAAGAGAAGGGTTTGGGTGAATGGAAGAAGGCAGAAAAGGAATTAAGAAGTTCAGAGGAGCGTTTCAGGGTATTGTTTGAATATGCACCGGATGGAATTTATTTGATGGACTTGAGAGGAAACTTCATCGATGGCAACAAGGCCGCAGAGGAATTGGTCGGTTACAGGAGAGGGGAACTAATCGGAAAGAACATGGCGAAAGTGGGGGTGCTGCCCAAGAGCCAGATTCCCAAAGCACTTGCGAATTTAACCAAAAACGCAATGGGAAGACCTACCGGACCGGACCATTTCACGCTAATCAGGAAAGACGGCATCAGAGTTGAAGTTGAGATAAGGACATATCCTGTGAAGATTAAAGACAAGACTCTTGTACTGGGGATTGCCCGTGACATCACCGAGCGGAAGAAGGCGGAGGAAATGCTAAAGAAATCTAAAAAGGAACTGGAGAAGAAGGTTTATGATCTCGAGAGGTTCAGCAAAGCGGGTGTTGGCAGGGAGCTGAGGATGGTGGAATTGAAGAATAGGGTGAAGGAACTGGAGAGCTTGCTAAAGAAACATGGGATTGAACTGGAAGAAGATAAGTAATATCATAATGATAAAAAAAGGAGGTGGAGAAGATGTTTAGTGGGAAATACGAAGTGTTTGCAGTATGTATCGGGCTGCTAGTATTGCTAGTGATATCAGGCTGCACGACCACTGATACAGTAACCGGTGACACATCGCTTTCGGATATCAAGGCAAGAGGGAAGCTTGTTGTCGGGGCAGATATCCCCTACGGAGTGATGGAGTTTTTCGATGAGTCTGGAAATCCAGTTGGTATCGATGTGGATATCGCAAAAGAAATTACATCTAAGATTGGAGTAGAGTTAGAATTAAAGACTATGCCTTTTGATGATTTGTTTGGCGCAGTAAAAAATGAAGAAGTGGATGTAGTAATATCAGCTATAACTATTACACCAGAGAGACAGGAAGAAATGTTATTTAGTATTCCTTATTTTGATGCTGGATTAGTGGTGGTTGTAGTAAGTGATAAAAAGGATATAAATGTGCCTGAGGGTTTAAAAGATAAAAAAGTAGGCGTCCTGAAAGGAACAACAGGAGAAGACTTTGCATTAGAATACATAGATCCTTCCTTAGTTACAAGTCATATAACAAATGAGGAGAGAAAACAAGCCTTGTTAAATGGAGAGACTGATGCGATTGTAATAGATTATATCGCAGCAATCGATCTAATAAAAGAGTATTCTTCATTAGAAATCGTTGGAGAACCGTTAAACCAGGAATTTTACGGAATAGTAACTAAGATCGGCAATAATGCATTAATGGACGAGATAAACAAAATTTTAAGGGAACTAAAAAGGACCGGCAGGATTGATGAGATAAAGACTAAATGGATGCAATAGACAGGATGTTAAAGGGTAAGGGTAACAGGAAAACTAAAATAGATCGAAGGTAGATGTGAAATGGGATGAAGGTAAACATATCTGTAAAGATAATAGGAGTTGTTTTTTTACTTTCTCTTATTCTTTTCTCTATCTTAACCTACACTACCATTACAAACTACAGGGAGGATCTGACGGAATCCTTCGTTGAAAGGGCAAGGGCAACTACATATTCATTAGATGCCGGGATTGCGAGGAGAGAAGATTTTCAGGACAAAACCATGCTGTTATCAAATATTCATAAACTCATGTGGCTGGATGCTGAGGTCATTGATGTCAGTTTTAGCATGCTCCAGGAAAGCGGAATGATAACCTATCTTTCCAGTGACCCCAACAGGATTGACAAACCCTCGGATATTGACAATATTGATTCTTACGAGAAGGATACCCTGATCAGCGAGATCGTTCAAACTAGGGAAAAAAGGATATTAAAGGTAATTGCCCCGATGCATGTCTCGGGGCAGGCAGTAGGCACGGTTCAAATTGATTTCACGCTGGAAGATGTTGACAGTAAAATAGAATCAGCTACAAATATTATGATTTCGGATTATTTGTTGCTTATGGTTTTATTTATTTTGGTTCTTTTCTTCTCTTTAAGAAAGATCGTCATAACACCGATTCTCAAAGTAAACAAGGGAGCAGAAGCCATTGCAAAAAATGATTTCAATTACAGGGTTGATGTTAAATCAAATGATGAGATCGGGAGGTTATCACGAACTTTCAACCAGATGACAATTGACTTGAAGGAATCAAGAAAGAAACTTGAGGAATACAGCAAAGAACTTGAAAAACAGGTTGCTGATAGAACGAAGGAGTTGGAAAAATCGAAAAATGAACTGGAATCGAAGGTTGATGAGATGGAAAGGTTCAGTAAGTTATCGGTTGGCAGGGAACTGAGGATGGTGGAACTTAAGAAAAAGGTAAGGGAATTGGAGGAGAAACGGAAAAAGCACGGAACGGAGGGTGAAAAATGAACCTGTACGCCCTTTTGCCGCTGACGGCCATTTTCGCGAATCTATTACTGGGGATTTACATTCTTTACAGGAGCCCCAAGGCGAAACTGAACAGGCTTTACGCCCTCTTCGCATTTGCGCTGGTGATCTGGGCCTTGGGGACTTTTCTCACTTTCACGTCCCTGACATCCGGAGAAGCTCTGTACCGGAACAAACTGGCGGTAACGGGTTCCTTGCTTATCCCTGCCTTTTTGCTCCATTTCTTTCTGGTTTTCTCGAAAAGGGAATTCATCTCAAGGGAAATGTTTTACATGCCTTTGTACCTGCCCGCCCTGTTTTTCATACTCGTAAATTTTACGACAAACCTGATAACAGAAATCTCAAAACCATCCTGGTGGGGATACAGCTTTGCAAGCGGGATTCTGTACATTCCTGTTGCGTTTTATATCATTGGGTACTTTATTGCCGGTATTTTGATTTGCTACAGGTTCTATTCGGAAACCACGTCAGCAAAAGAAAAAGTCCAGGCGAAGTTTCTTGTAATTGCTACAACCATCCCGCTAGTGGGTGGAGTCATGACAGAGGCTGTTCCCTCAATTATCGGGTTTGATATGATACCGCTTTCAACCGCGTTCATAACAATCTCAGCTGTGATCATCGCATACACCATAATTAAGTATAGGCTGATGACCCCTGTTTCGTTCAGCATTCAGAGGAAACTGATTTTAGGGTTTTTGGTGATTGTCCTGTTAATCGGAGCCACAGGTTATTCTTATTCCGTTCAGAGTCAGGAAACGTTAAAAAAATCTATCGGGGAAAATGCTGTGTTGCTGGCGCAGGAAACGCTGGATAAAATAGACAGGGATATTTATAACAGGATCGAGAGATGGGAATCATATATTGCAACCAATCCGAAACTGCACGAAACTGTTGCAGAATCAAACCAAGAGTTTGAGAAGTTAGATGATATTCAAAATTATATTGATACAAAGGACCAAGAATGGGTTTCTGCACCAAAAGAGGAACTGACCTCTTTTATGCAAGAAATAATTAACAATGAATTGTCAAAACGGCTAAGAAATAAAGTAGATTTCTATGAAAAAAAAGAGGGTTATGTGGTTTTTGGCGAGGTTTTCGTAACAAACAGGTATGGTGCTAATGTAGCGCAAACAGGAAAAACATCTGATTACTACCAAGCGGATGAAGAATGGTGGCAAGAGGCGAAGGATAATGATTTATACGTAAGAGATGTTGAATATGATGAGAGTGCGGGGATTTATTCCACTGATATCGGGATAGGAATCGGTGACGAGGATGGAAATTTTATTGGTGCTATGAAAATTATTTTGAACATCAGGGAAGCAATTAACGTAATAGAAGAACTAGAAGCGGAGGGAGCGCATGAAGAACACAGGACAATGCATTTAAATTTGGTGAACAAAGACGGGAAACTGATTTATTCAACAAGGGAGTTTGAATTTCTTGAAGACATGTCCGATAAGTTGTTATCACATTTTTTTGAGGGCGAAGAGAGACATAGAGGTTACTTCACAGGATACGGAGCCGGTGAGGAAATATTGTTTGCTCATGCCCATTCAGAAGGTTACAAGGATTATAAAGGTCTGGGCTGGTTCTTGGTGGTGGAACATGAAACAGAAGAGATATTCGTCCCTGTTGTCGAATTAGCCAACATCATGATAATCGTCACGGCAGTTGTGGCGATATTTGGCATACTGTTAAGCATCCTGATCTCCCGTTCCTTCACAAGACCGATCATTAGACTAAGGGACGCCGCCAGCGAGATCGGGAAGGGGAAGCTGGATACGAAAATAGAAGTTGAATCAAAGGATGAAATAGGCGAACTGGCCTCCGCCTTCGGGCAGATGACCGGGGATCTGAAAGTGTATCAGGCCCAGATAAGAAGGCATGCAGAGGAGCTCGAGGGAAAGGTTAAGGAAAGGACGAAAGAGCTGGACACCAAAGTTCAAGAGCTCACGGACACCAAAACCGCTGTCCTGAACATGATGGAGGACACGGACGAAACGAACAAGGAGTTAATAAAGACGCAGGAGGAACTGAAGAAAAGCTTGAGTGAACTGAAGGAGATGGATATCAAGAAGAACCAGTTCATTTCGATCGCGGCGCACGAACTTAAAACCCCGCTCACCTCGATTCACGGATTCTCGCAGTTGCTGCAAAACAGGAAGGTTGCGAACAACTTCACCAAGCGAAATAAGTACCTGAAAATAATGGACCATGAAACCAAGAGGCTTGCGAAGCTCGTGGGTGATATCCTCGATCTTTCCAGAATAGATCTTGGGACAGTAAAGCTCAATCTTGATGAAGTTGATGTAAATGAATTGCTAAAGGGATTGGAAAGTGAGATGAATGTGCAGATAAAGGAGAAGGGGTTGAAATCCGAATATGACGTGGAGAAAGATATTCCAAGAATTGTTACGGACAGGGAGAAACTGACCGAGATTCTGATAAACCTTATAATCAACGCCGTGAAGT
>DAOVMN010000512.1 GCA_030630685.1 Thermoplasmata archaeon
ATCCTCATGTAAAGGGGAACAAATAACATGAGGAAACGGTATCTGGCCGATTCAGCAATGCCCATATAGGCGATGAAGATAGCTATCGCTCCCGCGGTGGTGGAATACACAACCACCCTTGGAACCACCTCGTCATTTCCTCCGGTATGCCGGGCTCCATGGTCATCCCGGACGTGAAGTATGAGCGATAGATATGGGGTGAGAATCTTTAATGCTCTTTCTCCTGCCCCGGGAAGCAAGGTGATATTGATCAATGCATCGCCTGGTTCCATTGTTATGCCCAACCGTACAGTAATGTTTTCCCCAGCCGGAACTGTGAGGAGTTTATTACAGAAAAACAGTGTCTCCTTGCCCTGGTAAAGGGTTACCCCCAGGATAACACCACCCTTCAGCTCACCGGTGTTGGATAGATCGATCGAGAGATTCAATGATCCCGAAGAGAGGTTGGAATGGTTCAGGGAGGGAGGGATATCCATCCATATCTCGGCCATTGGGGGGCGGGGTATCTCGTCCTCTTCCAATGTTATCTGTAACGAGGCGGCATTGTTATCCTTCCTGAGCTCCAATGTTCCATGTCCCTCATCGATCAAAGCCACGAACGTGTGATCCCCCTTTTCCTCAGGAACCCACTCGAATTCGACAGTACAACTATCCCTGCCTCGAACCAGGATTGCCTCTTCACCGATCAGTTCGGCCCAACGGGGAAGGGAGATGTCTCCAACCACCTTATTGGTACCGATATCCCACCCCCCGATCACATGGTAAAGTGTAAGAGGGGCACTGGCATCCTGTGTTCCCAGGTTCGTAACCGTGATTGCTATTTTTTTATTCTCGTCGTTCTCGGGTCCAGAGGCGGTGATGATCATGTCATCATCCGAAATGGCAAGATCCGGGATGCGAAAAGGTAATCTTACAACATCCTCATGTATTCCAGAGATTTCTTTATTTACCTCCCGACCCTTCCAAAGGGCGGATATCTCGATGATCGCAGTGTCTTCGCCGGAACTCCGCAGGCATGCGTATTCTGTCAGGATCGGGCCGGTATAACCCCGGCTGTCGGTGGCCGGGTCGTTCCCACCATAGCCCCTCGAGGCATAGATAACATGCTCTCCGACGGCAACCCGAACATCACAAAAGGGAATAGGGACCCCGCTTAGTTCGAGGGTATGCACCCGGATGGTTCGGAGAAGGCGAACTGTGCTCTTTTCATCAACGAGGTTGTTCATCTCCGTGAATTCGGGAGATACAAACTCTATCTCCGAGGCCGTGATATTCAA